>NZ_LOHE01000048.1 GCF_001559865.1 Abyssisolibacter fermentans | reverse complement strand
TTATGTGTATAAGATACAGGTAGAAATGTTTAACTAAATTTTACCACCCAACAGGGACGGTTCTTTTTGGGTGCTTACCCAAAAAGAACCGTCCCTGTTGGGTTATCAACGATGGGTGGGATGTGATTGTATGAAAGAGATTTGTGTGCAATTATTCGGTACTCCTACAATTAAATATGATGGGCAAACAGTGGTATTTTCTTTAAAGAAGGCAGAGGCTTTATTTTATTATCTAGTATTGAAGCAGAAGGTACATAAGGATGAGATAATAGGATTACTATGGGATGATATGTCTCAACAAAAAGCCAGAAAAAATCTAAGAAATGCCCTATATAAAGTTAGAAAACTATTTGAAGATGATTTGATAATTAATTCAAAGGGTGATGTAATAGAATTAACTATATATAATAACTTTAAAAGTGATAGTTTAAAATTGAGTGATAATATCGATAACATTATAGAAATATACAAAGGTGAATTTTTAAAGAGTTTTTATGTAAAAAATGCTCCTGAATATAATGAGTGGGTTAATAGAAAGAGAAGATATTACAAAGATATTTATTTGTCAAGTTTGTTTGCCCATACAAAAAATTTATATGATGATGGTAAATATAAAGAAGCTAGCGTATATGCTATGAAATATATAGAAGAAGATGTTTTTGATGAAAGAGTATATAGACTTTTGATGAAAATCTATATAGATAACGGTATGCCTAACAAAGCCATTGAATTATATAAGAGATTAGAAAGCAGGCTTAACAATGAAATAGGAGTATGTCCAGATGAAGATACTAAGCTTTTATATAAAAGTATTATAAAGAATAAATTTGGTTTAGATAAAAGAGATAGTTTAGATTTTTTCTATGGTCGAGAATTGGAACTCAATCAATTAAAAAAGCAGTTTGATTCTTTTTATTGTAATAATATATCTAGAGCTATTTTTATTACAGGAGAGGCTGGAATAGGAAAAACAAAGCTTAAGGACGTTTTTTTAAAGAATATAGAAAGCAAAAATATTAAGTTATTTAAAATTAATTGCTGCAAAATAGAAGAAAACTGTCCATTGAGACCTTTTAATGGATTGTTTGAACAAATAATCACACATGAGAAATTGCAAGATATAGATTTCTCTAACAGTACAAATAAAGTCATAAAGCATCTTTTTACTGTTTTAAAGGATGATATTAGTTTTAACTCTGAGATAAATTATAATTATATAGAGAATAGCATTATTGATGTGTTCAGAGATTTATCTTATAAAAAAAGAATACTGTTAGTATTCGAGGATTTCCAATGGATAGATGATATTAGCCTAAACCTTCTTGGAA
This sequence comes from Abyssisolibacter fermentans, assembly GCF_001559865.1. Taxonomy (NCBI): domain Bacteria; kingdom Bacillati; phylum Bacillota; class Clostridia; order Eubacteriales; family Clostridiaceae; genus Abyssisolibacter; species Abyssisolibacter fermentans. The sequence goes on along the minus strand of NZ_LOHE01000048.1, from coordinate 31,950 downwards.
GGTTACTACACAATTTAAAGAATAATTTAATGGTTATAGGTTTGGTAAGAGATGATTATAAAGACGAAATACAAAACTTTTTTGTTAATGTTAAAGGGTTAAGTCTATTTAACGAAATTAGATTAAGCAGGTTCAATGATAAGGAATGTGCGGAGTTTGTTGAAGCTGGCTTTTCTGAATACAAGCTATCTGATAAGGCTATGAAAAAGATATATAAAGAAACAGAAGGTAATACATGTTTCTTAGTAGAGGTAATAAATATTTTAAAGCATAATGGTCAAATTAATGTACTAACATCAAAGATGAAGGATATACTACAAGGTAGAATTATGCAGGTTTCTAAAGAAGGTAGAAATTTACTTAATATTATGGCATTGTTCTCTGATGTTATTACATTAAACATTATTAGAAAGATAAGCAGTACTGATGAAATGAATATTTTAAGTGTAATAGAGGAACTACAAGCTAGACATATAATAAGAGAAAATTATGATAATAATAATGTTTTTTATACGTTTACGCATATGAAATTAAAAGAATTCTTATACATGAATCTAACATACACTAAAAAAATACTACTGCACAATAAAATAGGACATGTTTTAAAAGATTCATTGAGGGGTTATGCTGGAGATATGGTGCTATATCCCAAAATAATATATCATTTCAAAAAAGCAAATAATATTGAGGATACTTTAAGATGTACTATGAAGTATGCAGATTTACAATTAAGCTTCGATCATGAATTGTTTCCTAGTCTTGATAGTTCAACTATAAAAATGGATAAACTTTCATATACGCAAAAGAACAATACTATTAAATTGTTTAATGATATAAAACAGTTGCTTGAGCTTAATGAAAAAGAAAAAGGTTTAACAGTAGAAGTGAAAAGATATAGATTAGAATTTTTCTATATGTTAGGGAGATATTATATAAGAGAAGGCAGCTATGAACAGGGTCTTAAATATATACAGAGTGTTATCAAAAAATCTGAAAATATAATTGATAGTAACAAATATAAAGTTAAAGCTTTCAAACAATTAATATATTATTGTATCCAAATACATGATGATAAAAAAATGCATCAATATCTTATATCACTAAAGGAATGTATTTACAATGATATAGATTATGCAATATATCTTAGATTAAAAGGTTTAAATCTAATAATGGAAAACAGCTATGAAAGTGCTGAGTTAATGTTAAATAATAGTATAAATATATTAAACAAAATAGATGAAGATAATCCTACTAATTTATTAAATATTGCAGCTGCATATAATTATATTGGAGATATAAAGAGATATAGTAAAGAATATAAACTAGCTTTAAGTTATTATAATAAGGCAATTAAAATATGTTATGAATCGAAAGGCTTTAAAGGTTTAACTATATTTTATACAAATGCAGGACTTACTTCTTATGAAATGAGAGACTATCAGAATTCAAAAGAATACCTATTAAAAGCTGAAGAGATGTTTGAGATATCAGGTTCAATATGGAAAAGATCTATATGTGAAGGTATTCTCTCATTAATTTATGCAAGAGAAGGAGATAATAAAAAGTCTTTTGATAAATTAAAAAAATCTGAGGGATATTGTGATAAGGTAAAAAATCCTTTAGAATTTGAGATATTATTTAGAGTTAAAGAAGAATTAAAAGCACTAGAAGCTTTGCAAAGCTTCTAGTCTAAAGAACGGTAAAAGAATAAAGTATAGTATGTATTGTGGGGAATGTTCTTAGTTTTTATAAAAATTGTGAGGTGTATAAAATGGCAAGTAAAGTGTATTTTGCAGATTTTAGAGCTAGGACTGAAAAGGAAAACAAGATTCAGAAAATCAAGAGATTATTTGATGCTCTAGATTTGTCAAATATTATAAGTGATGGAGATTTGACAGCTATTAAGATTCATTTTGGAGAGCAAGGTGGAGACAGTTTTATAAATCCTATATTTGTTAAACCTGTATCTGATAAGATAAAAGAAGCAGGTGGTAAGCCTTTTGTAACAGATACAAACACACTTTATTCTGGAAGTAGACATAATGCTGTTGACCATCTTATGACAACTATAGAGCATGGCTTTAGTTATTCCGTTACAGGAGCACCTGTAATCATATCAGATGGTTTGAAGAGTGAAAATTTTATTGATGTTGAAATTGAGGGGAAGCATTTTAAAAGTGCTAAAATAGCAGGTGATATTGTCAATGCTGACAGTATGATAGTCATGTCACACTTCAAAGGCCACGGAATGGCTGGCTTTGGAGGGTCTATTAAAAATTTAGCAATGGGATGTGCTTGTGCAGAAGGAAAAAAAGATCAACATTCGCTTAGACCTGTAGTAAATACGAAAAAATGTGCTGCTTGTGGTAAATGTATAGAAATTTGTCCGCAAAATGCAGTATCTATGGTAGATGGTAAAGCACATATTGATAAAGAACTTTGTGTTGGATGTGCAGAATGTATAGCTATGTGTGAATTTAATTCTATTAAATTAGATTGGAGTGTAGAGCTTGAAGAATTCACTGAAAAGTTGACAGAGTATGCATTAGGCGCTATTAAAGGTAAAGAAAATAAAGTTGCATATATAAACTTTTTGATAAATATTACTCCTGATTGTGATTGTGTTCCTTGGAGTGATACACCTATAGTACCGAATATTGGTATGTTAGTTTCTTTTGACCCTGTAGCTATAGATAAAGCCAGCTTAGATTTAGTAAATGAACAAAAACCAATTATAAATTCATACTTAGATGACAGTGAACATGAAGATTGTGACCATTTTAAACGTATGTGGAAAGATACAAAGGGAGATATACAAATATCATATGGCACAGAAATAGGTTTAGGCAGTAGTGAATATGAACTTGTAAAAATATAAGGAGATTATAAATGATTAGAATTTCACAGATTAGGCTTAATATAGATGAAGATATTAGTTTATTAAAAGATAAGATAGTAAAAAAGCTTCGTATAAAAGAAAGTGATATATTAGATATAAAAATATTTAAAGAATCAATAGATGCGAGGAGAGCAGGCAAAATTGATTTTGTATATACTGTAGATATAAAAGTTAAAAATGAAGGTAAAATTATTAAAAAATATAAGGATGTTTCACTAACTCCTGACATGGAGTATAAGTATCCAAAGCAAGGAGAAAAAGAGCTAAGCCATAGGCCCGTAATCATAGGAATGGGTCCTGCAGGTATGTTTGCAGGATTGATACTTGCTCAAAAAGGATATAAACCTATAATACTTGAAAGAGGAGAAAAAGTAGAGGATAGAACAGCTACAGTAAATAAATTTTGGGAGACAGGAAAATTAAATACAAAATCGAATGTGCAATTTGGCGAGGGTGGTGCAGGGACATTTTCTGATGGTAAGCTTACTACCCGAATAAAGGATAAGAGATGCAGAAAAGTTTTAGAGGAGTTTATCAAGGCTGGTGCACCTGAGGATATTTTATACTCACATAAACCTCATGTAGGTACAGATATATTAAAGAACGTTGTTAAAAATATAAGGAAAGAAATTATAAACTTAGGTGGAGAGATTAGATTTAATTCACTTGTTAGTGACTTTGTTATAGAAGAAGAAAGTATAAAATCAGTAATTGTAAATGATGATTATAAAATTGACACAGATAATGTAGTGCTTGCTATAGGACACAGTGCTAGAGATACATTTGAAAAATTGTATGAAAGAAATGTTGAAATAAAACAAAAACCATTTGCGATAGGAGTAAGAATAGAACATCCTCAAGAAATAATAAATAATGCACAGTACAAACAGTTTGCTACACACAAAAGATTAGGAGCAGCTGATTATAGATTGACATATCATGCAAGCAATGGGCGAAGCGTTTATACATTCTGCATGTGTCCTGGTGGTAGTGTAGTTGCTGCCGCATCGGAAGAAGGCATGGTAGTAACTAATGGAATGAGCGAACACGCTAGGGATAAAGAAAACGCAAATAGTGCATTATTAGTATCAGTAGTACAAGAAGATTTTGAAAGTGACCATCCATTGGCAGGAATGTATTATCAAAGAAAATGGGAACAGCAAGCTTTTGTGCTAGGAGGGGAAGATTATAAGGCACCAACGCAGCTTGTTGGAGATTTCTTAAAAGGAAATGAATCATCCGAGTATAAATCAGTAAAGCCAAGCTATCAACCGGGTACTAAGCTTAACACTATAGAAGCTTGTTTACCAAGCTATGTGACAGAAGCTATGAAGGAAGGAATACAATATTTTGACAAGAAATTAAAAGGCTTTGCTATGGAAGATGCAATATTAACAGGAATAGAAACAAGAAGCTCATCTCCTATAAGGATTTTAAGAGATATAGATACACTTGAGAGTATAAATGTAAGAAGATTATATCCAACAGGTGAAGGAGCAGGTTATGCAGGAGGTATAGTATCAGCTGCGGTAGATGGGATTAAATCAGCTGAGAAGATTATTGAGAAGTATAAGGTAGAATAGAATTAAATGTTGTATTATAAAACCACATTTTAAAAACTTAAGTTAGTATGAATGTGGTTTTGATCGTAAATAAACAAATATATTTCTATAATTTACGTAAATTAAAAAACTGATAATATTCAGCAATGAAAAGTAAAAATATTTCGCTCTACTAAAAGCTTAAAACTATAGGCTTTTTGTGATACAGTTAAGAAAAAGTTTTTCGTAAAGGTGTAAAATATCATGAAAAGAGCTAAAAAAAGAAATTAAAAATATTCAACCTATTACTTTTATAGTTACAAATAGGAGGTATTAATAATGAGAAAAACCATGATTAGTATAGTTATACTTATGTCAGTGTTTATAATAGGTTGCAGCAATACTAATGATAAAATTGGGAAATCAATCAAATGTGTTGAAATTTTAGATAATAGATTTTCTAATTTTCAAATTAGCTATAATGACTATATGAAAGAAATAATAGACATTTTTAGCAGTAGATATTTTACAGAAGCTGACCATATAAAAAGAAATCATGGTCATGCACCAGATATGAATAAGGAAATATATACAGAATGTTATAAATTAGCAGACAAAGATGTAATAAGATACGATTGTGAGATACAGATTTCTAAGGTTTATGATTTAAAAGATGATACAAAAGTTGTTTTTACTAAAACAAAGCTTGTGTATAAAGATAAAAAGTTAGGTATTGATTATATAACTAAGAAGTACTACCTAATAAATGAAGATAATTCATGGAAAATAATTGGCAGAGATGGGAAAGTGTATTCGGAATATGCTAATAAATTTAAAAAAACATCAAAAACGTTATTTGAAACTTTTAATAATAAACCTATCGAATATATACAAACAGTAAATCCATTTTCTGAATAAGATTATTTTTAAAATTGGATTAGAAGATAAATCAAATGCGATGGAGGAATAACATGAATAAACTAATAGTTGTCAGACATGGACAAACTGATTTTAATGTCCAAAAAAGATATACAGGTAGCAAAAACATTAAATTAAATGAAAAAGGAATCATGCAAGCAAAGTTTACAGCTAGTAAACTTAAAGCTTACGATATTGACATCATTATTTCTTCAACATTAAAAAGAGCTAGACAAACTGCAGAGATAATAAGTACTGAATTAAACATACCTATTATAGAAATGAAAGAATTTTGTGAAAAAAATGTAGGAGTTTATGAAGGATTGACTAGAGAAGAAGTAAAAAATAAGTATCCTCATTTATGGGAAAAATTCAGCATACCAATATATGATGAAGCTCCTGATGGAGCGGAAACTATAAAAGAAGTTGAAAAAAGAGTTTTTTATGCCTTAGAGCATATAATAAATAATTACACTAATGAAAAGAATGTTTTAGTAGTAACACATGGTTTTATAGCTAGAGTTATCAATAAATTTTTCAATAAGGTATCGGAAGAGGAATTTTTTAAATACAGACTTGAAAATTGTGATATTGCAGAGTATGTATTATAAATTATTTTCTTTACACCATTTTATAAAATCCACATTTTATTAATATAGTATTAAAGTGAAAGATAAAATTAAGAAGGAGTAGTTCCCTCCTTTAACTTATATCTTCATAAATGATATACTATTTATTTTCTAGTTCATCAATTGCTAAACAAATTAGACCAATTGATAATAAAAAAATACTGCCTTTGCTTTCTAGTGGTTTTATTATATTTAAAACTAGCGTTGAAACCCCCATTGCCAAACCAATTGCTTTAAAAATAACTCTTCTAAAACCTTTATTCATTATTTTTCCTCCCTAAAAAATAAGTTGTTTTTTATGCATCACTTATCATCTCTGTTGTATATTCTTATTTTTTAAATCAATAGATAAATGCTTAACTATTTTAGGGTCATAATATTTTTTTCCTCTTTGTATGACATGTATAGCATAAAGTATATCTGAGGCATAAGCATTTTTTAAAATATATCCATGTACATTTGATTGTATAGCCATAATAAAATCTTCCTTTTTTATAGATGATGTTAGTATAATAAAACGATTGAATGTTTTATAATTTTTAGTTTTATTAACAATTTGTAAACCATTTTCTTTTCCCAATTTCAAATCAATCATAGTTATTTCAGGATTGTGTACCTTTATCATCTGTATAGCATCATGTACATTTGCTGCTTCAAAGATTTCATCAATGCTATTATCACATGATAATATTGAGCAAAATCCTTTTCTGATTAAAGGATGATCATCAACTATAAGAACTCTCATATTATAGCCTCCCGATTTTTTGTCAAACAAAGTTTTTACCTTTTTTAATGTATATTATTATTAATAATATTTTATTACTTTATTAAGGTAGAAACTTTTTAAAGATATAAAAAGGATTATCCATGGAAATATAATAATGATGTAGTTTTTTTAAGTTGTATTAATTAAAAAGCCCAAATTCAGCAAAAATGCAGAAATTGGGCTTTTAGAGCAGTTTGAAACCCTAAAAATGAGGTTATAAATTCTATCCTTTTACAAAACTACCACAGTCAGTGTGCTCCACACTACTACATTCATTACCGTGTTTTACCACTTGAATGTGAGGAAGTGTACACTGCTGTACAGTTTTAGCGTGATATTTACATTCAGTAACTGTACAACCTATACATTCGTTACTATGCATTTAATTCACCTCCTTAAAAGGTATCAAAATTATTATTAGGATTATAGATTTTTTTATCCACAAAAAAAATAACTCATTGTGCCAAATGAGTTATTTTATACTTAATGCTACAATAAGTTATTTAATTTAATAATTTTTTTTCAAAATTCTGAGAGCATTTAATATTGCTAAAATAGTCACACCAACATCTGCAAAAACTGCTTGCCACATATTCGCTAATCCGAGTGTTCCCAAAATCATAACACCAAGTTTAATTCCTAGAGCTAGTATTATATTCTGCCAAATTATTGACTTGGTTTTACGAGCTATTTTAATTCCTTGTGGTATTTTTGATACTTCATCAGTCATCAAAACAATATCTGAAGCCTCTATTGCGGCATCTGAACCTAGACCACCCATAGCAAAACCAATATCTGATCTAGCAAGTACCGGAGCATCATTTATGCCATCACCTACAAAACCAGTTGTTCTACCTTTTACTTTTTTTGCTTGAATAGCTTCAAGTATTTCAACTTTATCGGCTGGTAACAAGTTTGCATGTACATTGCTTATACCTAATTTAGAAGCTACTTTTAATGCAGTAGACTGATTATCACCTGTTAACATTGTTATATTATTTAAGTTTAAGGTTTTGAGTTCTTTTATAGCTTTTATAGAATCTTCTTTTACTTCATCAGCTATTACAATATAGCCTTCTAGAATTTCATTTACAGCTAGATATATAACAGTTCCGTATTCATCAGCTTCAGCGATTGATATATTTTTAGATTTCATAAATCTAGCATTGCCAGCAGTAATTAAATTTTCATTTATAACAGCTTCTACACCATGCCCAGCCTTTTCTTTATAATCTTTTATTATATCCTCATTAACATTTTTAAAATATGCTTGTTTAATAGATTTACCTATAGGATGATTTGAATATGCTTCAGCATGAGCGGCATAAAAAATTAATTCATCCTTTTTCATGTTCCCTACAGATTTAACAGACGTTACTACAAAGTTTCCCTTTGTCAATGTACCTGTCTTATCAAAAACAATACTATCAATATTACTTAAAGCTTCGAGATAATTACCACCCTTAACTAAAATACCTTTACTAGAAGCTTTACCTATGCCTGCAAAATAACCAAGTGGTATAGAGATTACTAAAGCACATGGACATGAAACAACTAAAAATACCGCACCTCTATATAGCCATTTAGAAAAATCTAAATGTAAAAATAAACTAGGGACTAAGGTAATCAGCAAAGCAACTATGACGACAGCAGGAGTATAGTATTTAGCAAATTTAGTCATGAATTTTTCTGTATTAGCTTTTTTATCAGCAGAGTTTTCAACCAAATCTAAAATCTTAGCTATTGTTGATTCTTCATATTTTTTTGTAACTTCTATAGTTACTACATTCCCTGTATTTATAAAACCACTATAAACAGTTTCATTGATATCTAAATTTTGAGGGATAGATTCTCCTGTAATTGCAGAAGTATCGAAAGCAGATTTTCCGTCTTTAATTTTACCATCTACAGGAACTCTTTCACCAGTTTTTACAATTAATAAATCTCCTACATTAACGCTCTCGGGAGCAACTTTTTTTGTTCCATTAGGAGTTTTTAGATTAGCGTAATCTGGTTTCATGCTTATTAATGAAGAAATAGAGTTTCTTGAATGATTAACAGCAGCTCCCTCCATAATTTGACCGATATTATAAAATAGCATAACGGCAACTGCCTCTGGATATTCACCTATATAGAAGGCACTTAAAGAAGCAATAGTCATTAAAATACCTTCATCTATAATTCTACCTTTAAATAAACCCTTTATAGCATTTAATAATACTTTGCCACCTATTATGAGATATGACAAAGTGAACATAGCAAGCTTAATATTAGAATCAACTTTTAATGTTAAACCGAGTACTAAAAATACGGTTCCAATTATTATAGTCAATATTGTTTTCTTATCAAATTTATTATTATGATGATGCTCATGTTCGTCACTATGCTTGTGGTTATGTTCATGGCTATTATTATGGTCATGGGCACAATTGCAATCGTGGTCATGACAGACTTCATGAACATGTTTATTAGAATCAATTCTTTCTAGTGTAACATCAGGTTCTATTGATTTTACTATGTCTTCAATCTTTAAAATATTATCCTGAACATTACTATCATCTGTAAAAACTAAAGTCAGCTTACTTGTCGTAAAATTAACTGTTGCTTTCTCAATAAAATTTTGTTCGTTTATATTGTTTTCCATTTTAGCTGCACAACCAGCACAATGTAATCCATTTAAATTAAATTGATATTTCATTTTTGTCCCCCCTTAATTACCCAAATTATTGATATAACTAAATAATCTCAGTAATATTAATCCTCAATATGATTTATATGATTTAATCCTTGATCAAATATTTTCTTAACATGATCATCATCTAATGAGTAAAGTACCATCTTTCCTTTTTTTCTATATTTAACAAGCCTAGAGTTCTTTAATAATCTTAATTGATGAGAAACAGCAGATTGATTTAAGTTTAAAATAGTGGCAATATCGCTTACACACATTTCAGATTTAAACAGTGAATATAAAATTTTAATACGTGTTGAATCACCAAAAACTTTAAAAAAATCAGCTAAGTCATATAAAACTTCATCTTTAGGCATTTCATCTTTAATTTTATCAACTAAGGATTTATCAAAGATATTATCACACATTATAGATACACCTCCTATATATGAACATCTATTCATATGTTAATATAATAATAACTTAGAATTTATAAAAAAGCAATATAAAAATATAAAATAATTTGGGTTTAATAATGAAGCTGCTTTTCTTTTTATATGCCTGCTGTTGAGGGTTTTATTTTTCTGTATCAAGAATTTTCTACTAAAATGGATTAATTGACAAAATCATATTAATAAGTTAAAATGTTCTTAAATATAAGTTTCTCCGAGCTTATCATCCTGTTGCAAAAGCATGGATTTTAAGCCGATAGGGTAATATTGGAAACGATATTGCCTCCCATTTGGAAAGGAGATTTTTTAAAATAACAAGCTTTGATTTATGATACTCTCCTTTGTTTATAATAAGGGAGTTTTTTGTTTTGACAGTAAAATGTGGGTTACATCTATTGATTTAGCTGTATTGGAGGTGATTTTGATATTTAGAACTGTTATTATTACATTATTAAGTATGTTATTATTAATTGGATGTTCTAATGATGCAGAATTAGATACAGTAAGAAATAAATTTGGACAAGATTATAGCATAGATAGACTTACTAAGTATGAAGATGATAGTATAATTAGAGTTTACAAAGTTAGTAAGGAAGCTGATGAAAAGTATCAAATAGTTCAAATTGTTCGCAGTAAAGGATACAAAGATTATATAAAATTTATGGTCACTATTGATAATGACAGTAAAAAGATATCAGATATACACATTATAGAACATAATGAAACTCATGATTATGGAGGTTATGTTACTAAAGATTGGTTTCTGAAAAGATTTATAAATAAACCGATAAATCAAAGTTTAAAAATTGCTAAAATAGTATCCGAAAATCCATGGGAGGTTACGGCTATAACTGGAGCTACTATAACAAGTGAAGCTGTAGTTAAGGGAGTAAATTTATGTATTCAAAATATTGAACCCATATTAATCATAGAAAATTATGAGCAGTGAACCCAAATCTTGATTTTGAGCAGTGAACTAAAATCTATGATTTTTTGTGAGTCGCTTACTCATATGAATAAAATGAATAGGAGATTCATTAATAATGTTGTTCTGATTATAAGATACCATTAAATTCTTGACATACCAACTCGGTATGCCTTCGAATTCACTGAAATCTTCTAATTCAGAATTATACAACATATTATTCAAAGTTATATGAATAATAAGGGTTAAACTATGGAGGTAGAGTAAATATGAAAAGGTGTTTTAAAAATTCTTTTATTGTTATAATGATTATTTTAGCATTATTAGCTGTTGGTTGTAGTGAGAAAGTTAACTGTAAAGTTATTGATGAACCTAAGGTAGATAGCACGAAGAGTATAACAATAGTAGGTATAAGTGATGAGGATATTAGTTTAGGCTTTGATGAGATGAAGAATTATACAGAAATAACTCAAGATGTAAAAGTAATTAGGTCAAGTGGAGAGGAACAAGTTTATTCTGTTAAGGGAATAATGCTTGAAGAGATTTTAAAGAAATATGATAAATCTAAAAATGATTATAATGCAATTAGATTAGAAGCAGGAGATGGTTATTCTATTGAAGTACCTAAGGAAATAATAGCTATTAGAGATGTTATTTTAGCTTATGAAATAGATGGCAAACCATTAGATGATAAAAGTAAACCTATTAGGATAATGATTCCTGAGGAAAGATCTATGTATTGTTTAAGAAATCTTAGTAAAATTGAATTAATATCAAGTACAAGAAATAACACAACTTCAAAGGTTTTATTACTTCAAACAGCTATTAAAGATTTAAAATTAAACGATTATACTTATTATGAAGATGTAGACAAAGCTATAAAAACTAGTGATTTAATAGAAAAATATCAAATAAATTCTACTAGTGATTCAGTGTTCATAAAATCTGTAGATGGCTTAGAAAAAAATGAAAATATAGATGTATTTAAAAGTGGTTATATAAAAGTAACAGGGAAAGAATCACCTGCTTTTTTATCTCCTGATTTGCCAAAAGGAATGCATGTTAAAAATATATTATGGTTTGCTTATGATGATATTGCATTTTTTAATATAGAAGCAATTATTAAGTCAGATGAAGAGGTAGCATTAACAACATTTTTAAAACAAATAGGCTTTGATAAAGAAGAAGCTATTAAAGTTTCATGTGCAGATGGATATAGCAAAGAAATAACAAAAGATATGTTTGAGGCAGGTTATATATATAAGAAAAAGGATACTTATAATATAGCTTTTAAAGATATGCCTAAAGATACCAAAATAAAATATGTAGCAAGTATTGAATTAGTACATAAATAGAAATTTATTTAAATGGAGCAAATAAAATGACAAAAAAAGGTTTGGATAGGTTTTCAATGTTTGATTTAGTTATTATAGCTATGATGGCAGCTTTGGGTATAGCAACTAAATCTGTGATTGTACCTCTTATTCACATAGTAACAAGTTCATTATATATACCTGGTGGAGTTATAGCAGGTGGATTTTATATGCTGTGGATAGTCATGAGCGTAGGTATTACACGTAAAAGGGGAGCGGCTACTTTAACTGCATTTGTACAAGCTATAATGGTTATAGCTATGGGCTCAATCGGTACACATGGTATTATGAGTTTGATAACTTACAGCTTACCCGGGTTAGCTGCTGATATAGTTTTTTTGTTTTCTAAAAAGAAGAACTATACTATAGTACATTTTTTCACAGCAGGAGCTGCTGCTAATTTAGCAGGTACTTTTCTCTCTAATCTTGTTTTTTTTAGATTGCCGTTAATACCATTATTGTTGAGCGTCAGTAGTGGTGCATTATCAGGAGGGATAGGCGGATTAATAGCTTACAAAATAGTTAAGGGCTTTGATAAATTTAATATAATAAAAATTGATAATTGAAAGGAAAAAAAATGAGTAAAAAATCATTACTAATAAGTTTGGTTGTTGTAGTTATTGCTGTTTGCATAATATTATCACTAATTTTTTTAAATAAAGAAAGTGGATACATACCGTCTTTTAAAGTAGTTGGTGATGTTAATAATGTTTTGGATATAAATAAACAATATGAGAATTTAGAGCAACATAAAATAAAATATAAAACTAAAACTATTAAAGCTGTAAAGCTTAATGACTTATTAACTGTTAGCGATACATATGATAATGATTATGATATTTTGCTAGTAAGCTATGATGGTTTATTTTCAAAACTTAGTAATAGACAATTAGAAGATAGTTATATATCATTTTCTAATGAATATGGATGGAATTCAATAAATTTAAATCACCCGATAAGCAGTAATATAAAGCATTTAAAAGAAATAGTAGTCGTGTCTACTAAAGAATCATATGAACATGGATTTAATATAATTAGCAGTAATCAAAATATATTAAGTGTTTCAGTCGGCAGCTTAATGTCAGGTAATCTTAGAGATATAGTTGTTATTGATGGAAAATCCAGTAAGAATGTAAACGGTGAAATTTATTTTACTGAAGTATATAGAAGAAAAAAGGGATTTAAAGCTGAAGATTTAGTAGATATAAAATATGATCAAAGGAATATTGTCATGGGTGAAGAAGGAGACTATGAGTTTCTAAAAGAAGGAGACTTTTTTGAAATAAAAGATAATTATATCAACTTAATAACAGCTGATGGTAAAATAAAAGTGAAAAAAGCAAAGGGCATATATGTAAATGCTACAAAAGATAGTAATATGGATGTTTATTATGATACATCTCATTATTTAGAGAATAACGAAAAAGTCATGTTTATATTTCTAGATGGTTTTTCATACAGACAATATGAATATTCTTTGAAAAAAGGTCTTATTCCATTTATGAGTAAGGGTAAGGTCAAAATGGCTAGTACAGTGTACAAGCCTGTTACAAATGCTGGCTTTGCAGCAATGATAACAGGTAAAAATCCAAAAGAAAATGGAGTTTATTCCAGAGCTCAAAAGGATTTGAAAGTGCCTACTATATTTAAAAAAATAAAGGACATGAATAAAAAAGCTGCTTTATTAGAGGGTAACATAAAAATTTTAAATACAGAAATAGAGCCAATACTTCATCTGGATAAAAATAATAATGGTGCTATAGATGATGAAATACTAGATACTGCTAAAGAAGCTATAAAAAAAGATTATGATTTTATCTTGGTTCATTTTCATGAAATAGATGACAATGGACATAGTTATGGAGATTTAGCTAAAGAGACATTAGATAGTATTAAATTACATGATGAATATATAAAATATTTAGTTCGGGATTTTAAAGGAAAAGTGATTATTACTGCAGATCATGGGATGCACAGTATTAAAACAGGAGGTAAACACGGAGAATTTAGGTATGAAGATATGATAGTGCCTTATATAACAATAGAAGGAGGGGGACAATGAAATTTATTGTAAGCTCATTACTTCATGGTGAAGGGAACCCTCTAACAATCTTTGACGGTTCCGACAAGAGCCCGTTTCTGAAACAGATAAGAAACTCACTACTCACTGCGTTCCTAGCAGTAAGTGATTCACTCAAAATCGCAGATTTTGGTTCTCTACTTAGAAGCGATGAAGAAACGAACTCTTGAAGTCACACTTTCAAAGAAACATTAGAGGGTTCCCTAGTAACCGTATTGGAAGTTTATATAACTAATTGTTATATAACAATAGAAGGAGGAGGACAATGAAAAAAGGGTTAGTTATAGTAATATGTCTACTTGTTGTAATTATCGGTGTGACAGCATACTTGAGCTCTGGTAATGTAGAAGAAAAGAAACAGCTTCAAAAAGATGCACAGTTGATTATTAAAGCTGGCGAGGAAGAATTAAAGCTAAGTATGGATGATATAATGGCTGCTGGAGAAGAAGAATTTAAGGCTATGCTAAAAACCAATGGAAAAGAACCTATAGAGTATACTTATACTGGAGTAATGCTATATAAGATATTAGAAAAATCAGGAGTTAATTTTGAAGGAAAAGATACTGTTATAACAAGATCGGTTGACGGGTATACAATAGCTTTGAGTTTAGAAGAAGTTAAGGAACCTTCTAATGTATATGTTGTTTATAAAAAAGAAGGTGAAGGCTTAGGTACTAAAGAAGATGGTGGAAAAGGTCCATATATGACAATTATACGAAAGGATAAATTTAGCCAAAGAAGATGCAAGTATTTGACAGAGATAGAGATACAGTAGAATATGTGTTAGAAATCAATAATTTGTCATATAAATATTCAGGTCAAGATAGAACAATATTTGATAATGTAAATTTGAAGGTCGAAAGAGGGCAGACTGTAGGTATAATTGGCTTAAGCGGTGATGGTAAAAGCACATTATGTTATACAATGACCGGGATAATCCCACATGTTTATGGTGGTGATATCAAAGGAAGTATAAAGATATATGGAAAGCGTACAGATGAGTTGAGAGTTTCGGAAATAGCACAAAAAGTTGGAATTGTGTTTCAAGATCCAGATTCTCAACTTTTTTCACCTACTGTTGAAGATGAGCTAGCTTTTGGACCTGAAAATTTATGTATTAATAGAGAAGAAATCGGAGATAGAATAAAAATGGCTTTAGAGTTTGTTGGAATGAGTGATTATAGGTATCATAATCCAAATAATCTTTCTGGTGGGCAAAAACAACTTATTGCTATAGCTTCAGTATTGAGCATGAAACCTGAAATATTTATATTTGATGAAATTTTTTCACAAATTGATAAAGAAGGAAAAAAGAAACTTAAAGATGTCATATATGGGTTAAAGAAAGAAAATAAAACTATAATTATGGTAGAACATGATTTTAGGAACTTAGATGTGTGTGATAAGATTGTATTACTAAAAGATAAACAGCTACATGAATGTTGTGATAAAGAATATGTCAGCTTAGTAAAATTACTTAATCCCTGATTATTCTATAACTCCTGATAACATACTTATGAATAATCTGGGTTACATAAAGGATGATAAAAGTGAGTTATATAGATGTTTGTGATGTAAGTTATGCATATAAGCATAAACAAAACATATTAGAAAATGTAAATCTATCTTTGGAAAATGGTAAATTCACTGCTATTGTTGGTGCAAATGGAAGTGGTAAAACTACATTAGGTAAGCTTATATCTGGCATAATTAAACCTAACTTAGGAGAAATATTTATTGATGGGGTTAGCACTAAAAAATCGAGTTTAGGTGAGATTGGAGGTAAAATAGGTTACCTTTTTCAAAATCCAGAAAAACAAATATTTGCTCATACAGTTTATGAAGAGCTGGCATTTTCTATGAAGTTTAAAGGTATAGATGATAAAACTATAAATGAAAAAGTTACTTTAAAGCTTAATGAATTTGGCTTGATGCATTTAAAAGATTCATTTCCATTTAATCTAAGTCAAGGAGAAAAACAGAGATTAGCAATAGCTGCTATCTTGATAAATGATGTAAAGTATATAGTTATGGATGAACCTACTACAGGATTAGATATTAGGAGAAAAGAAATATTATCAGGTATAATGGAAAACTTAAAGAAAAAAGGTATTGGTTTTGCTGTTATAAGTCATGATGATAATTTTATAAAAGAACATTCAGATAAAACATATGTTGTTAAAAATAGGAAGGTAGTAGAATATGCCAGACAGAAAATTTGATCCCAGAACAAAATTATTTATAGTATTATGCTTGTCTTCTATGGGTGTTATAATAAAAAATATTTATATGCTGTTTGTAATTTTGTTAATATCTATAGTAGTATCAAAGCTATTTGCATGTGATTTTTTTTCATATTATAAAAAAATAAAAAATTTAATCAAAATAATAATTTTAATTGCGGTTGTGCAAAGTATTTTTTCGGGGTCAGGAAGTGTATTGATATCAATTAGAGGCTTGCGAATCCTTACCACAGGAGGTATTTTAAAGGCTGCTGAGTTTATACTTAGGATGTCTGTTGTTATAATATCAGCTTCAATAATAACAACATCTAACTATAGGGAAATTGTACAAGGGTTAGTGCAAATGAAAATACCTTATGAAATAGCATTTATGGTATCTGTAGGCATAAGGTTTTTGCCATTAATGGTTGAAGAATTCAAAGATGCTATGACAGCAATACAGCTTAGAGGAATAGAACTTGATAAAATACCTATAAAAAGTAAATTGAAAATTTATTCATATATTTTCACACCTGTAATTGCGGGAAGTATAATTAAGGCAAAAAGATTATCAATAACAATGGAAACAAGAGCTTTTAGAGCATATCCCAATAGAGTAAGTTATATGATTTTAAATATGAGATTTGCAGATTATATTGTTATGATAATTACTTTTATAATTACAGCTTTAATTGTAGGAATTTATGTTTGCTATATGGCATGATTGATGGAATATGGAATAATGAATGATTAAACTAGTAACATATAATTAGGTAAGGATAAAATAATATAGATAGGATGAGGTGCATGAAGGTTTTTTCCGTTATCGGGATTTCAAAATCAGGAAAGACAACTACTATTGAAAATATTATTAAAGGTTTGAGAAATAGAAGATATTCTGTTGGTTCTGTTAAAGAAATTCATTATGAAAAGTTTGCTATAGATACAGAAGGGACTAACACAGATAGACATAAAAAAGCGGGGTCACAGCTTGTTACTGCAAGAGGTTTTTATGAAACTGATATTTTATATAGTGGAAAATTGCATATTGATGAAATACTTAAAGCATATAATCAGGATTTTGTAGTATTAGAAGGAGTTAAAGATATTAACGCTCCCAAAATAATTACAGCACATAATTTACAAGATATAGACAAGCTGCTTGATGATACAGTATTTGCAATATCAGGTAGAATATCAAATGAAATAGATAATTATAAAGGAATTCCTGTAATAAATTCATTAGAAAAAGTAGATGAGTTAGTAGATTTGATTGAAGACAAAGTTTTTGAGAGACTTCCTGATTTTACGAAAAAATGTTGTGGTGAATGTGGATACAGCTGTAGAGAGTTATGTGCGAAGATAATAAATGGAGAAGCGAGTAGAAATGATTGTGTACTCAGTCATAATAATATAAGCTTGTGTGTTGATGGACAAGAAATAACTATGGTACCATTTGTACAAAATATATTAAAGAATGCTGTGATAGGAGTAGTAAAAGAGCTTGAAGGTTACAAAAAAGGAGCAGATATTCAAATAAAAATAGGTGAGAAATTTGGTAAATAAAAATACTATAAAAGGTATAGATTTTCCTATTAAGATAATAAGTGAATTTAAGAGTAAAAAAAATACGGTATATAAAGGGAGCTTAAAAAAAAATAATACAGAAAAAGAATGTGTTATAAAGCTTTATGAAGCTAAAGATAACAATAAAAACAATGAAATGTTTTGGCTAGATACTTTATATAATAATGGAGTTAAGGTTCCTAAATTATATTATAAAGGAGAAAATAGTTTAATATTAGAATATATATCAGGTTATTTGCTTATTGAAGAAATAGAAAAATATGAGACAGAGCAAAATTTTAACTATTATGTGCTATGTTCAAAAATAATAAATTGGTTTGATAAATTCTACAAAACAACATATAGTATTAAAGGAAGCAGATACATATTATATGACATAAATCTTCGCAACTTTATAGTAGCAGGAGATGAGTTATATGGAATAGATTTTGAAGATTGCAAAGAGGGTAATTACGAGCAGGATTTAGGGCGATTATGTGCATTTATATTGACTTATGAACCAAAGTTTACACCTTGGAAGATAAATTTTGCTAAAGATATTTATACCTTATTTGTAGATAAGCTTAAATTAGATGTAGAATTATCAAAACAATACTTATCGGAGGAACTCGATAATATTCAGAAAAGAAGAAAAATATGTATTTTAGATAGAAAAAAAGATATAATTATGAATCAATGGTAATACAAAAAAAGGACAGCTTATCAATAATAAAAAGATTTACAAATAATTAATGTGCACTTATAATGAAATTATATAGATTATATCATTTATACATTTATCCCTGATTATTCATATAACTTTGAATAATATGCTGTAAGTTTTTGAATTAGAAGATTTTAGTAAATTCGAAGGCATACCGAGTTGGTATGCCTGCCATTTAATGGACATCTTCTAATCAGAACAACATCATTAATGAATCTCCTATTCAATTACTTCATAGGAGTAAGCGTGAGTTGTACCTCCTATTCATTTTATTCATATGAGTAAGCGACTCACAAAAAATCATAGATTTTAGTTCCCTGCTCAAAATCAAGATTTGGGTTCACTGCTCATAATTTTCTATGAATAATCTGGGATTATAGTTCTATGTAGCTTAGTATTTAAATTATTTGAAGCAAAATTTGGTAAAAGAATATTTGTGTATAGTGTATATACGTCTGTAAATTAAATAATTGGAGGATTGCCAAAATGTATAGTGATAAGAAAATAATCTGTAAAGATTGTGGTAATGAATTTATTTTTACTGCAGGAGAGCAAGAGTTTTATGCTGAAAAAGGTTTTGATAATGAGCCAGTAAGATGTAAAGATTGTAGAGCTAAAAGAAAAGCTAATAGAAATAATAGAAGCCAAAGAAATAATTATTCTAATAGAAGATAATCGTATAAGATAGACAATATTATTATTTAAATAGTATTGTTTATTTTTTTGCAAAAAACTAAATTTTAATAAGTGAATAGTTACTTTTAATACCATATGATACATTTGTAAAATGAAGTTAAAGTTTACAATAGACACATTTTGGATTATAATTAGAACATAAGTTCGAACCAATAATTGGAGGGGGATAAGGTGAAAGAATATAAACACATTAAAGATATCGTAACCAAAGAATTGTCATGTTCTGCACATAATATGGATCATGTAATGAGAGTTTTTAACTTGTGTAAACTAATAGCTGATAGTGAAGCAAATGTTGATAGAGATGTTTTGTTTATATCTGCATTATTACATGATATTGCTAGAGTAAAAGAAAGTAAAGACAATACAGGAAATGTAGACCATGCTGTACTAGGCAGCGAAATGGCTGAAGAAATTTTAAAAGCTTTGAATTATGATGATAAAATGATAGAAAAAGTAAAACATTGTATAGTATCTCATAGATTTAGAAGTGGACATATTCCAAAAACAATAGAAGCAAAGATATTATTTGATGCTGACAAACTGGATGCAATAGGAGCTATTGGTATCGCTAGATGCTTTATGTTAGCTGGACAATTTAAGCAAAAGATAAATATTCAAGAACCAATAGAAGAATATATAGAGAATAATGTTGTAGAGAATGGAAGACTAAAAGATGTAAGTAAGCATTCTCCAATAATAGAATATGAAATGAAGTTCAAAAAAATTCCTTCAAGAATGTTTACGAATAAAGGAAGAGAAATAGCTGTAAAAAGACTGAGTTATATGGAAGGTTTTTTTAATAAGTTAAAAAACGAAAGTAACGGACTAGAATAAAATTAACCAAAATTCAAAATAACCTAATTATATTAACTAAAATCAAAAAATACTTAAACAAATTAGTAAGTCGTAGAAAAACACATGTCTTTCAACAAAATTTGTAAATATCAACACATTTTATAATTAAATAATGTATAATAATAAATACAGCTTAGTTATTTGCAATAAAGACTAAGCTGTAAGAAGATAACCCAAATCTTAGATTTTATGTTAGTAGCTTACTTATATGAAATGACTGAGTAAGAGTTCTATTCTAAAAAATTATCTATGACAATTTATCAAATTAAAATACTAAAGTAGAGTTTAACCCTGATTATTCGTCTAACTCCCGATAATATGCTGTAAGTTTCTGAATTATGAGCAGAGAACCTAAATTATAATTTAGTGTGAATCGCTTACTCAGACGAAGTAATGAGTCTGAGATACATCTATAATTTATAAGTGAATTCGAAGGCATACCGAGTTGGTATGTCGAGAAATTAATGAACATCTTCTAATCAGAAGGATGCAGTAGAGTATTTAATTTTCTATGAATAATCTGGGTTTAATAATAAAAATTTAATTATAATTATTTTATTGCTATTGTTAATAATTTCATAAGGATTAATTATTAAATTGTGTTAAATAATGATATAAAAACAAATATAGCAAAAGATATAATAGAGGAGGTATGAATATATGATCAAAAAATTCAAAAGAGTTTTGGTTGCAAACAGGGGAGAAATAGCTATAAGAGTATTTAGAGCCTGCAGTGAATTAGGGATTAGAACTGTTGCGATATATTCTGAAGAAGATAAATTATCCTTATTTAGAACTAAAGCTGATGAGTCTTATTTAATTGGTAGAAATAAAGGACCAGTAGATGCATACTTAAATATTGATGAGATATTAAATCTAGCACGTAAAAAGGGTGTGGATGCAATACATCCAGGGTACGGATTTTTATCTGAAAATCCAGAATTTGCACGTAAATGTAAAGAAGCTGGGATAGAGTTTATAGGTCCAACACATGACATGATGGATAAGTTAGGTGACAAGATTAAATCTAAAATAGTAGCTAAAAGTGTAGATGTTCCAACTATACCAGGTGTAAAGAAGCCCATTAAATCTGATGAAGAAGCTATTGAATTTGCAGAGTATTGTGGATATCCAGTTATCTTGAAGGCAGCAGCTGGTGGCGGCGGCAGAGGCATGAGAATTGTTAGAGATAAGAAAAATCTATTAAGCGAATTTAGAAGTGCTAAAAATGAAGCAAAAAAAGCCTTTGGAATTGATGATATTTTTATAGAAAAATATATTGAGAACCCAAAACATATTGAGGTTCAGATACTTGGAGATAAATATGGTAATATTGTCCATTTATATGAGAGAGATTGTTCAATACAAAGAAGACATCAAAAACTTATTGAATTTACTCCTGCATTTTCTTTGACAGAGGAAAAAAGAAAAAAAATCTGTGAAGATGCAATAAAGATAGCAAAATCAGTTGATTATTTAAATGCTGGAACTGTTGAATTTTTAGTAGATAAACATGGAAATCATTATTTTATTGAAATGAATCCTCGAATACAGGTAGAACATACAATAACAGAGATGGTTACTGGAATAGATATATTACAAAGCCAGATTCTTATTGCTGAAGGATATTCTTTAGACTCTAGTGAAATTGGTATAGGTTCACAGGAAGATGTAAGACCAAGAGGATATTCTATTCAATGTAGAGTTACTACAGAAGATCCATCTAATAATTTTGCACCAGATACAGGTAAAATAGATGTATATAGAACAGGTGGAGGGTTTGGTATAAGATTAGATGGTGGAAATGGATTTACTGGTTCAATCATTAGTCCATACTATGATAGTCTTTTAGTTAAAACTACATCATTGTCTAGAACTTTTAACGATGCAGCAAGAAAAGCAATAAGAGCTATAAAAGAACAAAAAATAAGAGGAATAAAAACTAATGCTGACTTTCTTATAAATGTTCTAAATCATGAAGTGTTCTTAGAAGGAAAGGCAGATACTAATTTTATACAAGATAATCCAGAGTTACTAGATATATCACCAAAAGCAGATAAAGAACTCAGAGTATTGAAATATATAGGAGAAAAGGTTGTTAATGAGACTAGAGGGATTAAGAAAGATTATGATGTTCCAATAGTGCCAAAGGTTGAATACAATAGTGAAATAAAAGGAACTAAACAAATACTAGAAGAAAAAGGAGCTACAGGAGTAGTAGATTTTATTAAGAATCAACAAAAGCTTTTGCTTACTGATACTACTATGAGAGATGCGCACCAGTCTTTAATGGCTACTAGAATGAGAACTAAAGACATGGTTAAGATTGCTAAAGCGACATCAGTACTTGCTAAGGACTTGTTTTCTGTTGAAATGTGGGGTGGAGCTACCTTTGATGTTGCATATAGGTTTTTAAAAGAATCACCATGGGAAAGACTTCATCAATTGAGAAAAAAAATACCAAATGTATTATTTCAGATGCTTTTAAGAGGATCAAATGGTGTTGGATACAAAAACTATCCTGATAATGTTATTAGAAGATTTATTAGAGAAGCTAGCGAATCAGGCATAGATGTCTTTAGAATATTTGATTCATTAAATTGGCTAAAAGGCATGGAAGTTGCAATAGATGAAGTTCAAAAGACTGGTAAAATAGCAGAAGCATGTATTTGTTATACAGGTGATATACTAGATGTTAAAAGAGATAAGTATACACTAAAATATTATATAAAAATGGCTAAAGAAATAGAAAAAATGGGTGTTCATATATTAGGTATAAAAGATATGTCAGCATTATTAAAGCCTCATGCTGCATTTAAACTAATTAAAGAATTAAAAAATGAGATTTCAATACCTATACATCTTCATACACACGATACTAGTGGAAATGGAGTAGCAACGGTATTAATGGCTACAGAAGCTGGTGTTGATATAGTTGATACAGCACTTAATTCTATGTCAGGTTTGACTAGCCAGCCTGCACTTAATTCGATCGTTGCTGCATTAGATAATACTGAGAGGGAAACAGGTATCAAGCTAGACCAAGTACAGAAACTATCAGATTATTGGAGTGCAGTAAGACCTGTTTATAGTGAGTTTGAATCAGATTTAAAATCTGCAACAGCAGAAATATACAAATATGAATTGCCTGGAGGTCAGTATTCAAATCTAAAACCTCAAGTAGTCAGCTTTGGATTAGGTCATAAATTCAATGAAGTAAAAGAGACTTACAAAAAGGTTAATGATATGTTAGGAGATATAATCAAAGTAACTCCATCATCAAAGGTAGTAGGAGATTTAGCTATATTTATGGTTCAAAATGAACTTGATGAAAATAATATATGCACAAAAGGAAAAACAATGGCATTTCCTGATTCAGTAGTTGATTATTTCAGAGGTATGATAGGTCAACCATTAGGAGGATTTCCACAAGATATTCAAAAGGTAGTTCTAAAAGGAGAAAAACCTATCACATGTAGACCGGGAGAACTTTTAGAAGATGAAGATTTTGAGCATATTAGCAAATATTTAGAAGATAAATATGGAAGAAAATTTGGTGAACAGGAGTTATTAAGCTATGCCTTATATCCAAAGGTATTTGAGGATTATCTTAAATATTTAGATGAGTTTGGTGATTTAAGCAGAATGGGAAGTGACGTATTCTTCCATGGATTATATGAAGGTGAAACTTGTGAAGTAGAGATTGAAGAAGGTAAAAGACTTGTTATAAAAATACTTGAGATAGGCAAGTTTGATGATGAAGGAAATAGAAGGATAACTTTTGAAGTCAATGGTAATAGAAGAGAAATAAAAATATATGATAAAGCAGCTAATAAAGCTAAAGCAGAAGCTACTTTTATCCAAATGGCTGACCCTGATAATGATATGGAAATAGGTTCTAGTATTCCTGGGACAGTAGTAAAAATATTGGTTGAAGAAGGAGAAGAAGTAGAGGAAAATCAACCACTAATAGTAATAGAAGCTATGAAGATGGAGACAAATATCACATCAACAGCAAAAGGAATAGTAGATTCTATTATTGTTAAAGAAAGTCAACAAGTTAAGTCAGGTGAATTATTGATTAAATTGGTATAGGATATAAAAAAATATATATATTAAAAAACAGTGTTTACATATTGTTGTTATACAAATATGTAAACACTGTTTTAGTTATATCCTCATTTAATTATAAATGCTACTAGCAGTCTTTACCACAGCATTTTTTATATTTCTTACCACTTCCACAAGGACAAGGTTCGTTACGTCCTATTTTTTTACCTTTTACAACTATCTGAGTCTTATTGTAATCTTTTTTAATTTGTTTTCTTGTTTTTTCATCCAAAATATCTTTCCATTGATCTAAATTAAAAAGCCAAGGAGCTTTTGCAGCTAACATGTTATAATAAAGCTTTTCAAAATTAATGTTAAGACATATAGGTGAATCTTCTGTTAATGCATTTAAGTCAATTTCATCTTCTAAGCTAGAATTAATTCCATCTAAAAAGCCTAGAAAAGTAACAGCATCTATATCATATTTTTCAGCTAATTGAGCAGGAGTTCCTTCTACTTTATTATCCTTATTTTCTAATATACTCTCATAAATTGTTTGTTCTTGCATAAGGTAATCTTGCCAAAACTTCGTAGACTCATCCTTAGATCTTTCCTTATTAGCTAATTCATTCCATTGTTCAAACAAAGTCATAAACTTCATCCTTTCGTTTATCATAATCTTTTGTAATTATATCATAATTGGATATTCAATGCTAGATTTAGTTTTTTATATACATGGAAATTGTATGCGTTTTGAATTGTGGATAGTATAATTTTGCAAGCTACTCGATCTACAAAGTATGAAAATAGAAAATTGACCAATATTCATAGTTAAAAGCAAACTATTTACTATTGTGGAAAATAAGAGTACAATATTATTGAAGGTTGGCTTGCAATGGTTAACTATATATTAGATTGATAGAACATAGGAAGGTTGACGACTATCAAGACAAATACTATGGAGATATATTTAATGTTAAAAAATAGTTTTAGAAAGATACAAAGTTCATTGGATAAAATAGTGAATTAAGGGGGGTTTACTACAGGAGGATTTCACGATTTTGGTTTGTGAATGTAAGAGTTAGGTGACATAGCGCCTTTAATAAAAAGAGATAGGAGAGAAATTATGCGGAAATATTTTAAAAAAAATTTTATAAGTATTGTATCTCTTATAATAACAATTATAAGTTTGTTTTTAGCTTATTATTGGTATACTCAGTCAATAAGCGAAAAACAACCCGTTTTTGCGGTTGACCCTGCAGTTACACAGATACTAAATGCAAAAAATTTATCAATGGCACCTATAAAAGTATTTAAGCAAGATGGAGAACAAATTGTGAATAATATTTATGCAAATAGAGTTTATTTTTGGAATACTGGGAAACAAGCAATTAGGAAAGATGATGTTTTACAAGATATAATACTAGAGATTGATAATGAGTCAGCTGAAATACTTGATTTTAGGATACTGAACATGTCCAGAGAAGTGACCAAATTTAATTTAACTCCAATAGCCACAAATAAACTACTAATAAATTTTGATATTTTAGAAAGAAATGATGGTGCTACTATACAGATTATTTATAGTGCAAAAACAGAGGTAGGTATTAAATTAAATGGAATAATTGAAGGTGTCCAAGACATAAAGTTAGGAAGAAATATTAGGACAGAAATAGTTAGAAAATACTTATTTATATTTATATTTATAATATTTATTGCTATTCTTTTTAATGTTTTGCTAGACTATCTTTTCAGTAAACTTAAAGTTATAGTTATGCAAAAAATTAGTGAAATGGAGAAATTCAGTGCAATAAAAAAAACATTGAAAAACTACAAGCATTTTGAAAAAATTTTTACTTATATAACTCTATTTATTATTTTAGCTGTAATATCATATTTACTAATATATGCAGTTTCACCGAGTTTAATAACAAACGAAATACCATATACAATAGCTCCCAAATAACATAAGGCTTACAATTACCTACCATGTATTTAACGTAATAGTAACGGCAGACTGCGTAAAAACACACAAAAAAATACTAATAAAACATGGTACAAGTATTTAAAAAGTAGTCAATATTAACAGTAAAAGATAAACGTTTACTATTATGGAAAATAAGAAAACAATATTATTACAGGTTCTCTTACAATGTTTAACTCTATATCAGATTGATAGAGCACAGGAAGTCTGACGATATTCAAGTTAAAACACTACGGAGATAAATATAAATGTTAAAAAAATAGTCTTAGAAAGTTATAAAGTTCATTGGATAAATGATTAAGTAGGGGAGTTCTAATACAGGAGATTTCACGAATCAAAGTTTATAAAATTCTTATTATATTAGTAGTATTCACGAACTGTGGTGCGTGAAAGTAAGAGTTACCTAACATTAATTTTCAGTATGATTAGGAGGATTGGAAATGCATAAATACCAATATACAGATACTTTGAAAGAAGAAATTAATTTAATTTGGGAAAAAGTTCAAATTGAAGACAACAGTCATTTGGAAAGAATTAATTTAAGAGATGAAAAAAATGAAATATTTCTAGAATGTAAAATGTTTTTGGATAAGGAGTTGTATTTATGGTCATATATATTTGATATCTCTATAGAATTTATGTACCTATTACATAAAAAATCTTTTGAGTGCTTTAATTATGATAAAGAAAATCAATCACCTGCATTTTCTTTAATTTGTGGTAAGTTAACATCATTACTTTTAGGAATAAAAGAATTGCTAAGTATTGGACATGAAGATAATGCAAGATTACTTAGCAGAACATTTCTTGAATGTGTCGATATCGCTTTGGTTTCTTTGTATGATGAAGCATTTGAAGATTTCATTGTACCTGGAGATGAAATATGTAGTAAAGAGTTTTGGAAAAAGAAAATAGCGTATGGAAAGATAAATAATAAAATAAGACAAGTAATTAATATAGCAGGAATTGATGATGTAGAAATGAAATACTATTTATCTCAAAGAAAGAAAGTTAAAAGCATTTTATCTGATTCAGTACATCTTAGTTCATCAACAATATTTCGTTCTAACTTAATTCCATCAATTAAATACAAGGGGAAGTTAAGTGTTAACTTGTTGGGACATATTAGCACACATACTCCTCAACATATGATGTATATAATAGATGAAGTATTTCATTTTGGTTCAATAATAATAAAATTAATAATGTCAAAAAAATCTCCAAAGTTATTTTCTCAATTTACAGAGATTGAAAATAGTAAAGATTTATTTGTATATTTTCTTTTTTTACAAGAATTAGTAGTTAAGTATGGAGATTGTTTATCAAAAGATTTTGTACATGAATTTAATGAGCTAGTTCCGTAATTAACGGCATATAACAAAATTTTTCCGTTCTCTATGGTGAACCGAGATAAAGGCAGATTTTATACATTTTATAGTGGGTAGGATTCCCACTGATCGAGGTTTAGCAAACCACTCATAGCGAATGTTGGGCATCATCAGTCGAAAAGATAAGAGATATGCTCAACAGTTAATTATTTTTTAAATCATAAAGGTCTGTTCCTTTTGATTTAAAATAGGGAGAGTTTTACTATAGGAGAATTCACGAATCAAAGTTCGTAAATCGTTATAATATTAGTAGTATTCACGAACTATTATTCGTGAATATAAAAGTTAGGCAACATACCAATTACTCTTATTTGTATTTGGTAGTACATTAGAGCAAAATTGAAATAATTAAGAGGTGATAATTTTGATTAAGAATAAAGTTAGAAAGCAAATACCAACTGATATAGCTGCACGAGTGCTATTTTTTGCAGATAGGACATGTTGTGTTTGTCGTACGCCTGGAAAACCAGTTCAAATTCATCATATTGATGAAAATCCAGAGAACAATGATATTAAAAATCTATCAGTTTTGTGTTTGGATTGTCATAATGAAACAATGATTAAGGGCGGATTTGGTCGTAAACTTAATTCCGAACAAATTATTCTTTATAGAGATGATTGGAATAATAAAGTTGCCGAAAAAAGAGCAAGTTATGAATTAAAATTCGATGGTAATAAAATGACAAATGAGAAAGTTGATATTGAACTTGCAACATCACTTGCAGAAATATATAGAGAGAATGAACAATACATAATGCTTGCAATTCACTATTCTTCAATTGGAAATTATGAATTGAGAGATAAATATATTGAAATCGCTATATCAAACGGAGTATCAGAAGGAAGTATATGTTTTTTACGGGCATTACAAAATAGGGCAGACTTAATTCCTGAAAATACAATTAATCAACAACTAGATATATACTTGGAAAATAAGAATTGGTCTCAAAGAGCACGGTTATTGAACGATATTGGGAGGTATAAAGAAGCTACAGAAAATTATATATTAGACGTAAAAGAAAATCTTGGAAATGAAAACATATTTTCTGCTGCATACTATCTTAAAGAACTTGTAGAAGAAGGATTAATTGAAAAATTATTTGAATTAGCGTTAAAAAAGTCAGCTGAAGAAGACGATTTATGGTGGCAAATTAGATCCTTAGAAGAACTAGGATGGTACTCAGAAATTAATGATTTAGTCTTAAAAAATGCAAAACGGATAGAAGAGAGCAATGACTCTATGCTCCTTATTAAACTTGAAATTGCTAGAAAAAACTTTAATAAAGTGAAAGAGATAAGAAAAAATATAGCTCACAGAACAGGAATTGAACAAATAAGTGAATAAAGAATGTAAATCATCAGGGACGGTTCTTTTAATTCATTACAAGAATTAATTATTTTGTGAGGTGAAGCAATTGCGTTTAAAAAAAGACAATATATTAATTCGAGATGTAATATCAAGTGATGCAAAAATTCTATGTAAATGGTGGAATGATGGAGAGATAATGTCTCATGCAGGATTTCCCAATGGTTTAGGAACAACTGTTGAAAAGATAGAAAATCAACTAAAGAGTGACACTGATCAAAAAGGTAGAAGATTGATAATAGAATACGAAAAACAACTTATTGGAGAGATGTCATACAGAAATAAAGGTTCAAAAACTGTAGAGATAGGTATTAAGATTTGCGACTTTACTAAACAGGAGAAGGGATTAGGGACAATCATTTTAAGAATGTTTATAAGAAGTTTATTTGAAGATTATAAATTTGAAAAGATTATTCTTGATACAAACTTGAATAATAAAAGAGCACAACACGTATATGAAAAAATAGGTTTTAAACAAGTAAAAATTAATTATGATTCGTGGAAAAATCAACTTGGTGAACTTCAATCTTCAGTAGATTATGAATTATTAAAAGCTGATTATTTAAGCTACACAAAAGAAGCATAATTATTAATTGGGTTCGACTTCATAGATGAATGTTCCAACTACATCTAGCAATGTGTTGACATTCGTTCAGGAATCATATTCATGGGTAAGTTCTTACACTTTCCTCAACCTAAGCGTGTCCGTCAGCACATTAGCGCTTGGCAGTGCATGAGTACCTTCTTCTAAGGTTAAGAACTTCGTGAATTAAAATAATAAAATGTGCAAATTAAGATGAAAATGAAAAAATAACTTTCATTTGAGATGTTAAAAATGAAGTATTAAGTGTACAAGGAGATAAGGAAATGAAGAAATTTTTAATAGTCTTTTTATTAGTTTTGTGTTGTTTAATGATATTTGCTTGTTCAAAAAATGATAATGACATACAGAATGTAGATATAGGTAGTGAAGAAGATGGAATGAATTTAGATGAAGAAAATAAAGATAGTAATATTATAAATAATAATGAAAAAGATATAATGAATACAAAAGAAGTAGAGGAAAAAAAGAAAGTTAAAGTCATAGTAGAAGTGTTAAATGTTCGTGAAGATAAAACTACTAATAGCGAAATAATAAGTAAAGTATACAAAGATAGCATATATGAGGTGATTGATGAAGGCAAGGATGAACAGAATAGAATTTGGTATAAGGTATATTCAGATTTCGGAGTGATAGGATGGATATCTAGTTGGAATTGTAAGGAAACAAATGAAGATAGTAATGCTAGGATTAAAAGTGAAAAAGGTGAATTGTTGTTTATAGATAAAAAATATAAAGATTTATTTTTAGATATAATACTTGCCGATGATTATTCATTAAATGTATTAATTGATAAGTATGGACACGATTATACGTTTAGAGAAAACTACAGTACTAATACTTATGAGTATAATAATGGTATAAATATAGAAGTATTCAAAGATGGAGAGGTTAGCTATGTACAGATAGATGATAAGAAAATTTATGTGAATAGAACTAAAAAAATATACAGTGATATTTTTGAAAATGATGGTAATGAAATAGTAGTTTTATATGAAATGGGATTATGGTATAAAATGCTGGTATTAGATTCTGAGTCAAAAGATATATTAGGAAACTACGCTATAGGTTACTTAACAGTGGATGATTTTCAAATTGGAGATTTTTTAAATGATGGTAAATTAGAATTATATCTTTATGGTGCAGGGGATGGTGCCATGCAAAGGGATATTTTCAAAGTTGTAGATGATGATTTTGTTAAAGTATATGATATTAATGGATTTGATTTTTATAGAGAATGTATTAAAGCCAGTATTTCTAACAATGATTTGAACTTAGATATTAGTATAGGTGATTACTATTCAAATGAAAAGTATGTTATAGCTGAAAGGGTTTTTTATAATACAAAGGATATAGAAGACAAGAATGAATTATTATCAATAGATTCTGACTGGAATGTTGTAAAAATTGATAATAAATGGTATATAGATATTACATATAAAGTCAACATAATTATGCTTGAATACTATTGGGGACCACCAGATTATAGTGCAGAAAACAATGCTGTAATGTTAAACGATTTAGCAAAAATTAATGTTTTTATTAAATTAGATAGTGGAGAAATAAATATAGAAAATATAGATTATGTTATTAAATATGATGATCCAAACCTTCTTAACAAAGAACCAATGGTTTATGAGGAAGGATTTTTGATTGAAGGTCCTGCTTTGGGGATGAAAATGGAAGAAGCATACGAGTCACTTGGTGGAGATAAAGAGGATTTTGAATATACTGATTATTTTACATTTAATGGTGTGGAAATATCTGAATTTTGTGGAGAAGTGGTAAGCATATTTGTTACTACAGATAGTTATAAGACCCCAAGAGGGTTAAAAGTGGGAGATACTATTGAAAAGGTTGAAAGTTTATATGGAAAGCCAGATATAGGATTTTCGGGGGATGAATGTGTTGAATATAAATCCAGTTATGAATGGAATAATGAGATTCAAGTGAATTTTTATAGTGGGTTAAAAATATATTATGAGAATGGGTTAGTTAGTGAATATGAATTGTATCAAATAATACTTGATTAATAAGTAATCAATAGAGAAGGTTCCTTTTGATTGAATCGTGAATAAGTATAGTTTTACTATAGTTATGTAGATTTGTCATTAAGTTATTTAGGGTAATCTTTGAGGGATATACGATTCATAGTCTTAGCATAGAAGCTATACAAGACATTTTTTTTACTCGGAGATGCCTATATTTTTTTGATTGTAAAATGATGAAAAAATATAGGCA
>NZ_LOHE01000047.1 GCF_001559865.1 Abyssisolibacter fermentans | reverse complement strand
TACTCAGTAATATAATGCTTGATAGTCTAGATAAAGAACTTGAGAAAAGAGGACATAAATTCTGTAGATATGCTGATGATTGTAATATATATGTCA
This sequence comes from Abyssisolibacter fermentans, assembly GCF_001559865.1. NCBI lineage: Bacteria > Bacillati > Bacillota > Clostridia > Eubacteriales > Clostridiaceae > Abyssisolibacter > Abyssisolibacter fermentans. The sequence continues at coordinate 658 of NZ_LOHE01000047.1, read as the reverse complement.
AAAGTAAAAGAAGTGGGTTGCGTGTTCTTGATAGTATAACAAAGTATTTGAAACAAAGGCTTAAATTAAAAGTCAACACAAATAAAAGCGCAGTGGCTTCGCCAATAAAGAGAAAGTTCTTAGGGTATACATTCTACTATACTAAAGACGGAGTAAAATTCAGAGTTCATGAGAAAAGTTATAGAAGATTTAAAAAGAAGATAAAAGAAATTACAAATAGAAATATTAGTATGAATTTTGGATATAGGTTAAAAAGACTTAATCAAATAACAGTAGGATGGATTAACTACTACAAACTAGCAAATATGAAGAAGAAGCTTAAGGAGATAGAAAAATGGACACGCCGAAGACTTAGGGCTTGTATCTGGAAAACATGGAAAAAGGTTAAGACAAGATATAAATGTCTAAGAAGATTAGGTGTTCCAAAAGGAAAAGCATGGGAACATGCCAATACCCGAAAAGGGTATTGGAGAATAGCAGGTAGTCCAATATTAAGTAAAACCATAACTAACCAAAAATTGATTAATCATGGTTTTAAAAGTCTATCTTTGCAGTACGAGAAAGTCAGATTGTCCTAATGAACCGCCAAGTACCGAACGGTACGCTTGGTGGTGTGAGAGGTCGGTAATTGAAATAATCAATTACCTCCTACTCGATT
>NZ_LOHE01000046.1 GCF_001559865.1 Abyssisolibacter fermentans | reverse complement strand
TAACATAACTATTGTCTAAAATATCCTTCATTATATAATCTTCTATTTTTTTCGTTTCTATATTATATATATACATTCCATTCACTAGTACTTCGTAATTGTTAAGCCACATAACTGGTTTTTTTCTAATACTATCTATTTTACTAAAAACATTGTTTGTTACTCTATTTAGATATAAAGCATTGTCTACACTAGAATAATTTGCAAAATCACCTATCTGACGAATAAAGAAATTTTTATTATCTGGTGAATAGTACTTATTGTACATATATTCACTTTCCGATTTCTTAATATATACATTGTTACTATCTATTTTATTAAAAACTTGAATATCCTTAATTTTTACATCTTTATTCATTTCACTTTCTATATTTATAAATTTTTCACCTACAAAAAACACTAATGTAATTGCTACTAAAAGTAAAATTAAACTCTTTTTATACATTTTATCCTCCAATTATAATTTGTAAATCATTGTTGAAATTTTAATAGCTATATCAAGCTGCATTTTCAAACTATCTATAGATTGAAAATTATTTGAGAATATTAGCTTATTTCTTCTGTTATTCCTTTTCTATATGTGTTTCCTTTTGTGTTTTTTGCCATATTTCGTTTCCGTTGGCATCATATATATATTCTACTGACTTTTCAAGGATTTCTTCTCCTTCTTTATTATATATTTTTTATGCTAATTTTAACAGCTTGAGTAATATGTGTAGCGTAGGTAAATAAGATTATATTCATGCAAAATACGTCAGACTGCACGAAACAATCTGACGTCATTTTTATTAATGATGTAGCTTATATCCTAACTTAATTATTGTCGACTCTCGTATCACCCAAAAGAAACGTCCCGAATGGGTGTATCAATTTAAACTTTTTTTACTTGACTTTAGTTAGCTAGTGTAGTGGATGTAGGTGTGGATATTGGTTTTGCAAGGCACTGGGTAAGCTTACCCACCCACATAAAAGAAACCCATGGAATGACTGGGTTTGTCGTTTCCACAAGTTATATGTTAAGTTATATTGTCAGTTCAGTTGATTTTTTGTTTTCAGTTTTTACACTTATATTCATCCTGTTATAGTAAATAAATTATTGTTTCAGTTCGTTTCTTCATCACAATTACAGTTATTTTTTTCAACCAAGAACGTCCAATAATCTGACCATATTATCATATCCGAATTTATGTTTAAGTAATTCTTAGTTTTTTCATCAAATTCACTTCTAGAGACTTCCACATCCTCAAACAAATACAAATCATCATCTTCTTCATCATTTTTTGTATTATATTTTGTAAAAGTAATCTGAATAATATTATTGTTGGCATCTAATTTTGTATATGCATAAGAAATATGTTCAGGACCTCCACCGCTTCTAATATATAATAGTGCACCATTACTCAATAACGTTTCGTATCCCGAACCAGAATAGATTATATCTAATTCGTCGTTAACACACTCTAGAATTATATACTCTCTCATTGATGAAAGATGCAATTCTGGAACGCCATTATGATTAGAATCAAAAAGTGTATATTTATTATAATTTTCGTCTAAGAAAAATATATCATAAATATCAATTTTGCTATTTTCATTACCATCTGAACTTAAACTTATTTCGCCACTTAAAAACTCATAATACTTATTTAGACAGTTTTGTATTATATCACTTTTGCAATTATTAGTTGCCTTTGCACCTTCAAAACAACCTGTTGTACAAATTAGTACTATAAGCATATAAAAAAACACTTTTTTCATATTAGCTCCTTCCTAACAATTATTCTATTATTGAAAATAATTATCTACTTAGTATCATATACTATAATTTAGAATTATAATCTGAATAATCTTATACATATTTAGCACCAGTAAAGTTATAAAAACATAGCGAACAATTCTTTTTTTTCGTTTAATCCAAAGAGCAACAAGAGAAACAAATATACTCAGAGCGGTGAATACCAAAATAGCAATAACAGAATCCATACTAACAATATCAGGTATATTATTACCTTTGCTTGGATACTCATAAATTGTAAATAAATAACCGAATATTGTTAAAACAAATGCAACAATGTATAAAACAGTGGTTATTACACTTTTAAAGTGCTTCTCTAATATATTCATATATCAAACCCTCCATTAAAGAATTATTATTCACTATTGTATCTCCATACCATTTATTGCTTTTTACAATAGCAATGCTTACATCTGGCCTCCACCAAGTTCTATTTTTGCAGCTACTGCTAGTAAAATAAGCAGGTGTATCATATTCTTTAGCAGTAGCTTGTATTACATATTTGTAACCACTTATTCACTGGTTTTCAATAGTCTGCTCTTTTTCTTACTTCGTTTCCGTTATCATCATATCTATATTCTACTTTCTTTTGTAGGATTTCTTCTCCTTCTTTATTATACATTTTTTCTACTAATTTTTACAGCTTGAGTAATATGTGTAGCTGTAGGTAAATAAAATTATATTTATGCAAAATACGTCAGACTGCACAAAACAATCTGACGTATTTTCATTAATGATGTAGCTTGTATCCTAACTTAATTATTATAGACATTTACGTCACCCAAAAAGAACCGTCCCGAATGGGTGTTTTTTTGTAAGTGTTCCGAATGGATATTTACAGAAGCAAGGTGACTGTCACCTTGCTTCTGTTCTAACATTTCATTCTATTACTTGCATTTTTATTATTCTACCTTTCTCTGGATGTAACAAATTCCATTCGTATTTAATCCATAACGATGCTTTACCATCAGTTACTATAATCTCCCATACATCATGAAAATCCGAAAATTTACAATTCAACATAAGCTCCCCATTGTTAATTATTAAATAATTTTTATTATTTTCTTCTAGAAGCTTTATACTCTTAACATCATTAATGTTAATCGAGCTCTCCTTTTCTAAAAAAAACTCATTTATTATAGTTAGTAGAACTACAATACTTGCTACACAACAACTAAATATTATTAACTTTTTCTTTATTCTTGCTAAGGAGTCTATACTCGTACTACTCTTAATTAACCTAATACCATCTATAAACTGTAGAAGCATTAATCCATTAAATAAAATAGCAAGTATACTTATCGGTACTATATCTTTAATTTGAAAAATTGATTTTAAAACAAGCATCATAATTATTACAAAAATAACAGACGTAATAATCATAGCCCATCCAAGTATATCTGACCTACCAGAGTTAGTAAACACAGGATGTATATCTTCCACTTTATAATATTTTGGGTCATGTTGACGGTCTTGCCATCCTTTTTGTTTATTAACTTGTTTATTGAACACATCAGTTTTTCGCTTCTTTTTCATATAAATCTCCTTTTATTTGTTAAAGATTATTTTACCATCAAGCGCACTATTTACAATACTTATTCCAAAATCACTCATATTAACAGGTTTTCTTAAATCATTGGATAAATCATAATCAACCTCATGTCCAGTATTAAATCCCAAAAATTCAGTGTTATGAACAATTTCCATTTTATCTCCTTCATATAACTTTGGAGTTAAAATCATTTGGCCACTACTATTAAATCCTAGATATCCTGTCGACAAATCATTTTTATGGTTCTCATCAATTGTATTATAAATATTAGTACGAGTCCATGAACCATTCAAATAGTCTCCATAACCCATATCAGTTAATTCATTATTCAAATCTCTTGTACACCACATTCGTCCAGGTTCATTCAAATATTCAGCTTCTATATGATAGTATGATAATCCAGCATTTCTAGTCATTGGATTACGAGAACTTTCCAGTTGTAAAACACTTCGATATGAATCACCTTTTTTTTGTACATTTATCGTAACCCAGTAATCAGTCATATTATTACTTACTGAATTTAAAATTTCTCCAATTAAAATAGCCCTCGCTGCAATACCTGTACTTTTTGCTGTCTGAAAACCTAAATCACTAACTCTACCACTTTTACTCCCATTTAAATAAATCACATTATTTATGCTAATTCGGATAGCCGCATTTTCTTCTTCATAAGCACTGCCAAACTGACCAACGGCCATTCCCCAGTTAATATCTTTATAATGTCCTGTTTTAGTACGAAAAAATTTCCATCCATCACCATCAAAATTACCATTAGAACCATTTACATACTGTGGTATATAGATCGGCATATCAATACCATCAATTGTTACAAAGCCATTTCCGTAATCAAGTTTACCTATCCCATCAACTATACCTACCAAATCTTCTCCCACATAATCTGGTTTATTATTCAATGGTTTGTTTCCAACAGAACCACCACCGCCTGTAATTAATTCATTTTGTCTTCCATCCGGATCAACATACTTAAGCGGATTATTCTTCACATATGGATATAGGTTTAGTGATTGTATGTCTGTTATGCTTCCTTTTACTGGGTCCTGTGCTGTGAATCTTCCTATGTCTGAGTTGTAGTATCTTGCTTTTGCGTACCACATCTCTGCTATGTTATCCCATTCGTAGCCAGTGTATCCAAATAGGTTGTCTGGACCTGACCAGTTTACATCAAAATGGGTTGTTGTACTTGGTGATCCAAAGTCATAGTATTTGTAGCTTACTGATACTTTTCCTTCTTCTGATATCATTCTCTTTGTGCTTCCTAGTTCATCTTCTAGGTAGTATAGTCTTTGGTAACTTTCTTCTAGTCTTGTTGGGGCGGTCTTTGGTATCCATCCATTGTCATGATCATCTAGTTCTATAAAGTCTATGGATATTCTTCCTATTCCATATACATATTTTTGTGTTTGGTAGTGCTCTCCGTACTGCATTAGTACATTTTGGTACTGACTTGTTATATCGTATGCATATTCTACTCTGTAGTTTGTTCTGTTGTATTGATGTCCCCATCCTGGTTTTGGATTTCCTCCATTGCCTGGATTGTTTTCGTCTATTTCTCTCTTTGCATGTCCAGGTGGTATTTCTCCTACTCCTATTCCTTTTCCATTGTTTCCTTTCTTTTCTTTTTTCTTGTCATTTGGATCTGGTCTATTTCCTCCTGCATTTGTTTCTATATTCATTTCTACTTCTACTCTGTTGCCCATAAAGTCATAGCTATATGTTTGTTCATCATCATGTTTGTTTTTTGCATATACTAGTCTGCTTTTATCATCATATTCATATTTGTTTGTTACTTTGTTGCCTTTTTTTGTTTCTATTAAGTTTCCATTTCTATCATATTTGTATTTTTCATCATCAAATTTTAGTAGTCTGTTTGCAGTGTCATATTCATAGTCAAGTAGATTTCCAATATATTCTCCTGCTATTTCATATTGCTGTCTTCTGTTTCCTATGCTGTCATAGTTGTATTTAAGTATTTTGTCTCCTACTTTGATTTCTGTTATTCTTTCTAGCTCATCATATGCGTACTGTCTTGTATATTCTCCATATTGCGATTTTTCCAGTATGTTTCCTGCTTCATCGTACTTATATCCGTACTCATCTATGAGTGTTCCATCTACATTTGTCTGTACTAAGCTTGTTAGTCTGTCCATTTCATTGTATGTGTATTTTGTCTTTATTCCATTTGGCAGTATTTCTTCTAATAGTTTATCTGCTGTGTCATATACATACTGTGTTGTTTTTCCTTGTTCATCTGTTACTTTCACTAGGTTTCCTACTTCGTCATAGCTATATCTTACTTCTCCTTGGTCTGGATATTCTATGCTTTCTTTTAATCCTTCTTTTGTCCATGTATAGCTTGTTATGTTTCCTCTATGGTCTACATGCTCTGTAAGTCTTCCTACGGAATCGTATTCAAATTCTGTTACTCCTATTTCTTCTTCAGCTCTTATTAGTATTCCTGCCTTGTTGTATTCAAATATTACTGTTTCTCCATCATTGTAGTTTATCTGTTTTACTAAATCAAGCTCATCATATACATATTCTGTTTGGTTCCCTTCTTTATCTACCTTGATTATCATGTTTCCTGCTTCATCATAGGTATAGCTTTCACTATGTCCTAGTGGGTCTATTACTTTCTTTATTAGTCCTCTGTCATCATATTGGTAGATGGTTATTTGTTCTTCTATTGTTGTTTCCATGTTTATTTCTTGTGGTATTGGCTCTATATTTTCTGTCATTGTATTTATTGTTTCTTCTTCTGGTATTGTAGATTCTTCTTCGTTATTATTCTCAGCTTCTTCTTCATC
>NZ_LOHE01000045.1 GCF_001559865.1 Abyssisolibacter fermentans | reverse complement strand
CAACTATATTCAGCCTCATATGTGATTCGTATTCCTCAGACCGGAAATTTGCCTCCAGCTTCCTTCAGATTCCACCTCACGGTGGACACCCTTGCTCTTGGCTAACACCTAATCACCTTCGGTGTTCGGGACTTTCACCCTATAGATTATGCCCATGCTGGGCACACATAAATTAAGGAGCGATTTCAATTAAATCGCTCCTTTTGGTGCTTTACAATATGTCTAAAATACCAGCTTTAATATCATTAAATTCATGAGATATAATTATATTACTTTCTCTTGGTCTTTTTATATTAACATTAATTTCTTCTTTAATTTTAGTTGGTCTATCAGATAAAATATATATCCTATCAGCTAAAAATATTGCTTCTTCAATATCATGAGTTATAAAAATCACAGATGCTTTTAAATCATTAAATACTTCCATTAGCCAAGATTGCATATTACGTTTAGTTATTGCATCTAACCTCCCAAAAGGTTCATCTAAAAGTATTATATCTTTAAAACTCATGTAAGTTCTCATTAATGCTGCTCTTTGTCTCATACCTCCTGATAATTGAAATGGATATTTATTTTCAAATCCTTCTAGTCCAAATATTTTAAAATACTTTATTACCTCTTCTCTAGCCTTCTTTTTACTCATACCATTTACAACTAAAGGTAATGTAGCATTGTCTATAATTCTTTTCCAGGGCAATAATAAGTCTTTTTGATACATGTAACTTACTCTACCTGTCTTTCCTGTATAGTCCTTGCCATCAATTATTATTTTTCCATTATCAGGCATTAACAGCCCGGATATCATATTAAATATAGTACTTTTACCACATCCACTGGGTCCAACTAAAGCTACAAACTCATTTTCCCCAATATAAAAACTAATATTATCTACAACATTTATATTTTCAAATGATTTATTTAATCCTACTACTTCTAACTTATTCTGGCAAAAACTCATTTGTAAACGCCTCTTCTGCATTGAATTCATTTTGTAATAAGTTGTTTTCATACATCCACTGGCCGAAATTTTTCCATGTATCAAGCTTCATTTCGCCCCATCTTTCGTTACCTTTTTTATATTCTTTGGCTAAATATTCTTGACTCTTTATCGCTATATCTTTATCAGTCTCTGGTGCATGTTTCAATAAGTCTTCAACAGCTTTATCTGGATTTTCAATTGCATATTCATATCCTTTCTTTGCTGCTCTTAAAAACTTTCTTATTACATCTGGTTTATTTTTAATCATATTTTCATTTGTAACTAGCACTGGTGTATAAAAATCCAATCTAGGATCTACATCTTGTAATTTAATAAAACTTATTGGGAAATTTTTAACCTGTGCTGCTATTCCATCCCAACCATAGAATATCCATCTGAAATCCACATCATTTTTAACGCTCATAAAGAAGTCTTGACCTGTTACATCAAATATTTCTATTTTATCAAAATCAGCTCCATCTTTTTTCATTAAGGTTTTTAAGAAAGCTGTTTCTAATTCAGTACCCCATCCACCATATTTCTTTCCTTCAAAATCTTTTGGTGAATTTATATTTTTATCTATTGGTGCAGCAAACCCAGAAGTATTATGCTGAATTATTGCAGCTACAGCTACTAGAGGTATTGGGTTTTTAGCAGTTCTTGCCATAGTAATCTGTTCTTGAAAGCTAACTCCCAAATCTCCTTGCCCTGCACCTACTAATGTATTTACATCAACATCTGTTGGTTGGATAATTTCTATTTCTAAACCTTCTTCAGTAAAATAGCCTTTTTCTATAGCTGTATATATACCAGTATGATTAGTATTTGGCAGCCAGTCTAATATAAAAGTTACTTTTTCAAGCTTTTCAGCTCCCTGATCATTTGGTTCACTTGGTTCATCTGATTGACACCCTATAACATTCACTGATAACATAAAACATAACATTAATATTATTATTTTCTTCATTTTAATTCCTCCTATTATTTTTCTCTTGTCCATGGCATGAATCTATACTGCATATATGATATTATTTTAAAGATCATCATACTAAATATTATTATTAACAAAATTGCTGCAAAAAGTTTATCTACTAAAAATGATTTTTTTACTCTTAGTATATATAAACCTAAACCTGCTTTGCCACCCATCCACTCTCCAATAATTGCACCCATAAAACTATATGTTGCAGCTACCTTTAAGCCTGAAAAAAAGTTTACCATTGATGCTGGAAATTTTACCAAAGTAAATATTTTAAACTTTGAAGCCCCCATTGATTTCATCATGTTAATTAAATCTTCATCAACTGATTCAAGTCCTTCTAAAAGACTTATTACTATAGGAAAAAAACATACTATTACAACCATTATAACCTTAGGAAGCATATACATTCCAAACCACACTGCAAACAGTGGAGATAAAACTATAACTGGTATTGTCTGAGATATAACTAACACTGGGTATATTGCTTTCCTTAAAATTTTAATATTATCCATTAATGATGCTAGTATTATTGAAAATACTACAGCTATTAGTAATCCATATACTGCTTCTTGAACGGTTACTAATATATGTTCTTTACACTCAGGAAGTATCTTAAAGAATGTAATTATGACATCTTTAGGTAAAGGTAACATATATGGTTGAATGTAACCATAACTAACACTAATATGCCATAATAATATTATTATACCTATAAAAATTATTGGTATAACTTTATCCTCTATACTTGTATGTTTTTTCATTCATTGTCACACCTTCTGGCTTATAGTCGATCTTTATTACTGATACAACTCTTGAAGACCCTTCTCTTATACAAATTTCTTGCGCTTCTTTAACTATAGCCATTAATTTATCATACTCACCTTCCATAGTTGTTTCCATTGGTCCCACTTCATATTCAACGCCACACGAATCTATATAATCTATAACCTTGTCAACTACATCATAAATTTGTGCTTCTGGTACACATGGTAATACCTGTAAGCTTACATTGACTTTTGCCATTTTCTCAACTCCTTATATTTTTCTTCTTTGCAAAAAATAAAACCCTATTACCTACTTGGTAAAGGGATTAATTAATCAATATCTTAATAACTCCCTTCGCTAGCATTACCCAGTTCAGGTTATATGGGTCGAAACATTATAGTTTCCTCTCAGCCTAGTATTTCCAGCTCCCCAGTTAACTTTTATTCTTTTCATTTCCACAAACATTTTATACTTTTATTATGAAATAGTCAATATTTTATTTTTTTAATTTAAAACTTTACACCATTAAATGGTAAAGCTTCTTCATCTTCCTTTATTGATTCTTGACAAAATAAACCTAAATACAAACATATATTACTTGCTAAAATCTATCTGCTCCTCGTTTTCAATGAAAACAGTGGTCTCACTTGGAACGGTTTTAGATATAACTTTACCTTCTCTAATAGAATACGTTACTTTTACCTGTCTCCTAATTGCGTCATAAGGATTCTCAGCTGGCAAGATTATCATATTTGCTTTTTTCCCTTTTTCTATACCATAATCACTTATGTTTAAAGCTTTAGCACTATTATCAGTTATCAATTTTATTGAACTGTTTATATCATTAAAGCCCATTATTTGACATATATGTAGTCCCATATGAAGCACTTGAAGCATATTACCTGTCCCCAAAGGATACCACGGATCAAATATATCATCATGTCCAAAGCAAACATTTATATCTGATTGTAATAACTCTTTAACTCTTGTAATACCTCTTCTCTTAGGATATGTATCAAATCTTCCTTGTAAATGTATGTTAACTAATGGATTTGATACAAAATTTATATTTGACATCTTTAACAATCTAAACAACTTATATGTATAAGCATCATTATATGAATGCATAGCTGTAGTATGACTTGCTGTAACCTTTTCACCTATACCATATTCATATGCTTTAGTTGCTAAGACCTCAATAAATCTTGATTGTTCGTCATCTATTTCATCACAGTGTACATCAACCAATGAATTGTATTTTATAGCTAATTTAAACATCTGCTCTATTGATTCAACACCATATTCTCTAGTAAATTCAAAATGCGGTATTGCTCCTATTACATCTGCTCCTAATTTCATAGCTTCTTCTAGTAATTTTAGTCCATTAGGATATGATAATATTCCTTCTTGAGGAAAAGCAACTATTTGCAGTGTTATATAATCCTTCAATTCTTCTTTTAATTCAAGCAAAGCTTTTAAAGCTGTAAGATTTGGATCTGTTACGTCTACATGAGTTCTAATAAACTGAATACCCCCTGCAACTTGCCATTTAATTGCTTTTTTTGCCCTTTTTTTTACATCTTCAGTCGATAAAAATTTTTTTCTTTCTGCCCAACATTCTATACCTTCAAAAAGAGTACCACTTTGGTTCCATCTAGGCTCTCCTGCTGTTAATGTAGTGTCTAGATGTATATGTGGCTCTACAAAAGGCGGCAATACAATGCCACCCTTAGCATCTATAACTTTTCTATCTTCACATTCTATAACATTATCAATATCTTTTATAATGCCATCATTTATTAAAATATCCTGAAATTCATCTATACCTTCCAATCTTGCATTTTTTATTAACATATATTTCACTCCTAAGCTTTAACTTTTATATTACTACTATCTTTAATGTAAGTACTTGATAATTTCATAACTAGTATATACACTACAAAAGCTGTTAATACTGCATTTATTGGTGCTATTCCTGGTAAATATTTAGCAGCTAAAACTCCTATTATCCATGTTATTATTGCTTTATAGTTTATATTAATAAATCTTTTATCCTCAATATTTTGGTATTCACCTTTGCTTACTATAAAATAATCCGCTATTATAATACCTCCTATAGCAGGTATAAATGAACTCAAGAATGTTAGCCATCCTACAAAATTGTTATACAAAAACATTGCTCCAACCGTTCCAATAATACCATTAAATATAACTAATTTGTTTTTAGGAAGCTTTGTTATATTCGAAAATCCTAAGCCAGATGCATATAACGCGTTGTCATTAGTAGTCCAAATGTTAAAACCCAATATTATTATTGCAGGTATTATTAATCCTTGTAAAAACATAACCTCTGATATATCTGCTTGTCCCGTAACTGCTGCTCCTACAGCTCCAAATATAAACATTAATGAATTTCCCAGAAAAAATGCTGTACAAGTAGTTAATACTCCAATTTTTTTATTTTTAGAAAATCTTGCAAAATCAGGAGTTAATGTTCCTCCACTAATAAATGAGCCTACACACATTGTTAAAGCTGTTCCTATACTCAAGGTTTGTTTTGGCTCTATTGCAAACAATCCGTTAAGTCCACCAACACTACTTACAGCTTTAAAAACCGAAAAACTTCCAAGTAATGCTATGGATGGCACTGCGATAATACTTAATATAGTTAATGATTTTATACCAAAATACGCTGTTGCTGTCATAAGTATACCTGCTATAAATATTAAAACGTATACATTTATTGATGTCACCTTACTTACTGGTATTGCAAACATCGCAACGCCAACTCCAAACCAACCAACTTGAGTTATTCCTAATAAAGCAGATACTAAATATGAACCTTTTTCTCCAAAGGAATATCTTGCTAATAAATGTGTAGATAAACCTGTTTTTGATGCAATATACGCTAAAAAACTAGTATAAGTACCTAAAATTATATTTCCTAAAAATACTGATAATAAAAAATCCTTTGCATTTAATCCTGTTCCTAAACTTCCACCAGTCCACATGCTAGCAGAGAAAAATGTAAACCCTAACATAACCGCCATCATTGCTAAAAAACCTTTTTTACTATCTTGTGGTACTGCTTGTAGAGAAAAATCGTGATCTTGAATGTTGTTTTTCATATTATGTCCCCCTAAATCTATTTATCAGCACCTGAAACAATAAAAAACTCCTACTCAGTTTTTTCGTCGGGGCAAGAAATTCACACCAAATCAACATTTGGATTCTCTGCTTTAAAAAAGGCTTCTCATCACACTGACAAGAAACCTTGTATTTACATATAAAATTACACTAGTTATAGTAATATTACTGTATAAAGCACAACCTTGTCAGCCTCACAGAACTGAATTAAAGGTACTGATATTCATTTTTTAATATTATTGCATAAATTTAATCTATTGTCAATGTAATAATATATCAAACGTAAAAATATTATTTTAATTTATACTACGAAATTTTCTTTCTAAGTTTTTGTAGTTTATAAACTCCATCAGGTTTATAAATTCTAACAATAGTTTCTTTTATTTTATACTCATCTAATTTTGTACACTGTTTATTTGCATCATAAACATCATAATCATATGTTTTAATTACATCACCAGTTTCTTTTTCTATAATAAATTGGTTAACATCATATTCAAATTTAAAAACTTCCTTTATTATATGATCATATTTTTTAAAATCGAAACTTTTTATATATTCTCTCCAAATATTAGTTATTTTGCACAAACCATCCTTATCTTCTGCATCTAAATTCTCATTAAAATATACTAAATCTCTTGAGTAATTACCTAGATATCTATAGAATGAATTATAAATATCAAAAAAATCATTATTAAAAAACTCGATCAAGTTGTTATAAGTTATTCTAAACATATTAAATAAAACTTGAACGTAGTTGTTCATAAAAATATCGCAGTATGGATACTTTTTAACTATTGAATTATTTAATGTATAAAAATGTGAAAATAGATTAGGATACTTAGCTATCATTTTAATATTTCTTTTCATATTAGCACCATATGTAAAATCTGGTATTATATTATCATCAAAGCTTATATCATCAGAATATTCAGTATAAAATTCAGTTCCTCTTACCATTGAAAAAATATGCAATTGTACCTTATCAACATTCAAATCTCTTAATTTTTTTATAACTCTAAAAGTTTCTTTTAAATCTTCTAATTCTTCGTTAGGTAATCCATATATAAATGAACATGTTACTTTAATATTACTTTTGGTAAGTAATCTGATTTTACCATAAAAATCATCATCTATTTTTAGATTTTTATTAATAAATTTTTGCATTCTAGCAGAGCCACTTTCTACTCCAATGAATATTCCTGTACATCCTGATTTAACTAACATTTCTATCATTTCTTTATCTAAAGTATCAATTCTAGCTGAACATGTCCATCTAATATCTAATTCTTCTTCAATTATTTTGTTACAAAACTCTATAATTCTTTTCTTATTGACAGTAAACAAATCGTGTACAAAACTAAACTTAGTAATATTATAGTTTTCAATCAAATTTTTTACTTCACTAATTATTCTGCCATTACTTTTTAGTCTAAATTTTCGTTTCCAGAAACTTTTACTCGAACAATACTTACATCCAAAAGGACATCCTCTACCAACTTCAATAGGAAATGATTTCATCTTATCTATATATGGAATAAATGAATAATCTATTTCCGGTAATGTATCTAAATCTTGTATTAAATCATTTTCTTCATTTATAATAATATCTGATCCTTTTCTATAAGCTATGCCTTTTATCTTTGAAAAATCCATTTTACCTTCAAAGCCTCTCATAATATTAACTATATTACTTTCTCCTTCTCCTATACCAATGAGGTCTATGAATGAAAAAGTACTCATTAAGTCAAACCCTGCAACTGATGCTTGAGGCCCTCCCAAAACTAATTTAGTATTAGGAGTTTTATATCTTATATACTCAGCTATTTCAAGGCTTAAGTGATATGAGTTTGCCATAGTATAAAAACTTATAACGTCAGCTTCTTTGTTTATTAAATAGTCACCCAATTCAGCAGTATTTCCATCTTCAAATACATTACTTTTTAATTCTCCTATATTATGCAAATATGAAAAATTTACTATTTCTGCTTCATATCCATTATCTTTTAATATCTTAGCTAATAAAAGAGGTCCTATATATAATTCTTCATATTTAAATTTACTTATTGCATTAACGAATATAACTTTCATAAATACCTCCTTAATATTGAAACTTAGCCATAAAGCTAAGTTTCTAATACTTATAATAGTTAATTACGTATATCAATAGTAAAAATTGCTGTGTATAAATCCTCTTGACTTTTATCAATTGTCATCTCATCAACAACTTCATAGTTATTCATGCAAAAAACCCCCTTTTTTATTTACACTTTTAGTACAAGTTAATTATATCACAAATTTTGTATTATTTTTATTTTTTCCCATGTTTTATTATTTTTTTACTTATTTCTTTTATTTTTTATAATATTATTCATATTTGGTATATTGTATTGTTGTTTGCTATAAATGAAGTTGCTGCACAATCAAAAGAAAAAGCTGTCTTTTCAAAATTTTTAGACAGCACTTATGATACTTATACTATTTACAGTAGTTATAATGTAACTTATTTAAATAAAATAAGTAGTAATTGTAGTTGAAGATAAATCCTCTTGACCTTTATCAATTGTCAGCTCATCAACAACTTCATAGTTACTCATGTAACCAATCCCCCTTTTATGTATTATTTCAGTTAGCTACAAAAACGTTCCCTACTCATAAATTCTATGTTTGAATGTTTAAAATAAATTAGTTTACAAATTGTTAGTTGTAAAAACTACCAATATAGTTATTAGTGAATCATCTAATGTTTCTTTGAAATTGTGACTTCAAAAGTTAGTTTCTTCATCGTTTCTACTTATATGAATAAGTCGCTGGCTACTCACTATGTTTCTAGGAGTAAGTAATTCACACAAAATTATAGATTTTGGTTCTCCTATTTAAGTTCCTAGGAGCAAACACCATACCAAATCAAAATTTGAGTTTTCTGCTAAAAAAGGCTTCTTATCTCATTGACAAGAAACCTTGTATTAACGTATAAAATTACAGCGATTATAGTAATATTAATTATCCTAACATAACTGATTTAAAGTTACTAATATTCATTTTCAATATTATTGCATAAATCTAATCCATTTTCTATCTAGCATCAAAATAACTAGATATAGTACATAAAATATTCCTACAGTTATTTATAATTTTACTGTTTATATTTTCATATTTTTTAAAATATTTATTAAGCAAAAGTATCATTTTAATTTTATACTATGAAATTTTTTTCCTAAGTCTTTGTAATTTATATACGCCATCAGGTTTATAAATTCTTATAATTGTTTCTTTTGGCATATATTCATCTAATTTAAAAGTCTTCTTATTTGCATCATAAACATCAAAATCATAAGTTTTAATTGCATCCTCATTTTCTTCATTATTAAAAATAAAATCATTAAGATCGCATTCAAATCTATAAATTTCTTTAATAATATTATCGTATTTTTCAAATTTATAACTATTAATATATTCTTTCCAAATGTCTATTACCTTATAAACAAAATGCTTGTGTTCTACATCTATGTTATCACTATAATTTATTAACTCTTTTGAATTAGCAGCTAAATATTTGTAAAATGAATTGTAAAAAGCTAAAAAATCACACTTAAAATAATCTATCAAATTATTATAAGTAATCCTAAACATTGTATACAAAATTTGAATATAATGATTCATAAACATATCACAATATGGATATTTTTTAACTAAGGATTTATTAAGAATATAGAAATGAGAAAACAGATTAGGATACTTAGTTATTAATTCAGTATTTCTCTTCATATTTGCCCCATAAGTAATATCTGATACCAAATTATCATCAAAACTCATATCATGAGAATATTCATTGTAAAATTCAGTACCTCTTAAAATTGAAAACATATGGAGTTGCACAGTGTGCACATTCATGTCTCTTAAATTTTTTATAACTTTGAAAGTTTCTTTTAAATCTTCTAATTCTTCGTTAGGAAGTCCATATATAAAAGATGCCGTTACCTGAATTTTGTTTTTTGTAAGTAATTTTATTTTATTATAAAAATCATCATTTATTTTAAGATTTTTATTAATAAATTTCTGCATTCTGCTAGATCCAGTTTCTACGCCAATATAAATTCCTGTACAACCCGCTCTAACTAACATTTCAATTATTTCATTATCTAAAGTGTCTATTCTTGCAGAACAGGCCCACTTAATTTTTAGTTCTTCCTCTATTATTTTATTACAAAATTCTATAATTCTTTTCTTATTGGCAGTAAACAAATCATGTATAAAACTAAAATGAGTAATATTATATTCTTTCATTAAACTCTTTATTTCACTTATTATTCTGTCATTACTTTTTAATCTAAATTTTTGTTTCCAAAAACTTTTACTTGAACAATACTTACATCCAAATGGACATCCTCTTCCAACTTCTATAGGTAATGATTTCATTTTATCCATATATGGTATGAGTTCATAATCTATTTCAGGTAATGTATCTAAATCTTGTATTAATCCGTTCTCTTCATTTGTTATAATCTCTGTACCTTTTCTGTAACATATACCTTTTATTTTTGAAAAATCCTTCTCTCCTTCAAAAGCTTTCATAATATCAACTATGCTGTTTTCTCCTTCTCCTATCCCAATAAGGTCTATGAAAGGAAATGTGTTCATTAAATCATATGCAGCAACTGATGCTTGAGGTCCACCAAAAAGTAATTTAATATCAGGAGCATTACTCCTTATATATTCAGCCATATCAATACTCAAGTGATATGAATTAGCCATAGTATAAAAACTTATAATATCAGCTTTTTTGTTTATTAAATACTCACTTAATTCAGCTGTATTGCCATTTTCAAATACATCACTATCTAGTTCCCCTATATTATGTAAATATGCAAAATCTACTATTTCAACCTCGTATCCATTTTTTTTTAATATCTTAGCTAATATAAGAGAACCGATATATAAATCTCCATATTTAAACTTACTAACAGCATTAACAAAAACCACTTTCATAAAAATACCCCCTTCTTATATAGAGACTTAGCTTTAAATGCTAAGTCTCTAATACTTGTACTACCCCTTCAGAAACCTAAAAAGTCCATGAAATTCCACTATTAACGCCTACAGTTGGTGCAGTTATATCAGGTACTGTTACTTTAGTTGTAAATTCTGTAGCTTGTGATATTGCATCACAATAACCTCTATCGACTGTCATTTCTTCAACAACTTCGTAGTTATTCATATGAATCCTCCTTTTTATTAGTTTAATGTACAAACTCATTGTATCATTCTTTTTTTGAAAATTCTGTCATATTTTATATTTTATGTTATTTTTTATTTTTATAGTAGTACAAAAACATTTCAAAGAAATAACTCCTTAATTAAAAAAATAAAGACTTAGCTTTCAAACTAAGTCTTTGTAAAATTATTAACCAATGGTAGCTGTAATTCAAGCATTAACCCCCACAGCAGACGTGGTAATATCTGGCATGTTTACTGCACTAGTAAAGTTTGTTGAATTTGACATCTCGCCAGTATAGATTCTATCAACTGTCATTTCTTCAACAACTTCATAGTTTTTTATATAATCAATTCTCCTTTAAATTTATTATTAAATAAAAGAACAATTTATTTATTCTTATTTTTACATTTATTTTAACTATACTCAAATTTTGAATGATACTGATAATTTCATCAGATAAATCATTTTCTTAGTGCTATATTCCCTTACTTTGCATCAGGTTTAAACTTTATTTCACCTAAATTTTGAGTTGCATAATACTGTATTCTATCAGAAAGTCCTCTTGCAACTTCTGTAGCTTCCTCTTTTTCAGCTTTAAGCTTTGTTTTAAGATAATCAAAAGCTTTCCATGGATTTACTGAATCTCCACAGGTAAATAAATCTACTGACGCATATCCATACTCTGGCCATGTATGAATTGTCAAATGAGATTCTTGAATAATAACTGCTCCACTTACTCCCCATGGATTGAAGATGTGAAAACAACTAGTCACAATAGTAGCATTTGCTACTTCAGCGGCTTCATTCATATATTTTTCAATTAAATTATTATCATTCAAAATCTCTTTATCGCAATTATACAATTCTACTAAAATATGTCTTCCCAATTGTTCAATCTTCATCGCTCTATTCTCCCTTCTGCTCTACCATATATTATTTCTTTTATCTATAATTATTCGAACATATTTTTAATAATACTTCCATATGTTTAATATTCATAAACTTATTATTTATATATAGTAAGTTTTACTAGTAATAAAATACTACAATTCACCGTAATATTCAACATGTATTATTTGGAATTATCATAAATTTATACGCACAAAAAAAGAGATAGACTTTTTCTAAAAATTAGCCTTTCTCTTATTATTCTAAAACTTTAACCAAGCATTCTTATATTCCTAAGACTTTAATATTATCTACATAAGGATCTTCTGTATCTCTAAGCATACTATGTTGATTTTTTAGAAATTTGATGTATTCTATTATTTGTTTATTTATCCTTTCCCCCGGTGCAACTATTGGTATACCTGGAGGATATGCCATTATAGATTCTCCACTTATTTCTCCCTGTGCATCTTCTAGCTTTATTACTCTTTTTTTGGCATAAAAAGCATCTCTAGGAGAAATTATAACTTCTGGATTTTTTAACGCTACTTTATCAAGTTTCATCTCACTACTTCTATATTTAAAACTCATATCTCTCAAAGCATCTACAAGTAATTTGATAGACTCCTCAGTATCTCCAACACTTATAATAGCAAGTATATTAAATACATCACCAAGTTCTACTTGAATGTTATATTTATCTCTTAAAATGTCATAAGCTTTAAATCCTGTAATTCCCAGATTTCTTACACAGACTCCTAGCTTAGTTTCGTCAAAATTATAAACTCCTGGATAGCCTACTAATTCTTTACCAAAAGCATATAGTCCATTTATATTGTTGATTTCTTGTCGTGCTGCTCTTGTGTACTTTAATACTCTAGATAATATTTCTTGACCCTTTGTAACCAACATTTTCCTTGCAACATCCAAACTTGACATTAAAAGATATGAAGCACTGGTCGTTTGTAACAAATTTAAAGCAGTTTTAACTGTATTTTTATCTATTAACCCTTCGTTTAGTAACAATACTGAACTTTGGGTCAATGATCCGCCTGTTTTATGCAAGCTGACTGCTGCCATGTCTGCGCCTAACTCTATACCTGTTTTTGGAAGTTCGTCGTGATATCTAAAATGTGCTCCATGAGCTTCGTCTACTAAAACTGCTAAACCATTTTTATGTGCTACCTCAATAATTTCTTTCATCTTTGACACAGCACCATAATATGTTGGATTAATTAAAAATACTGCCTTTGCATCTGGATTTTCCATTATAGACTTCTTAATATTTTCCACTGTTACTCCCATGGCAATACCTAGTTCATCATTAATCTCTGGTTGAACGTATATTGGAATAGCCCCACTTATTATTAAACTATTTATAGCTGATTTATGCGCATTTCTAGGCATTATAATTTTATCTCCAGGTTTGCAGACAGTCATTACCATAGCTTGAACACCAAATGATGTCCCATTTACTAAGAAAAATGCATAATCTGAACAATATGCATCTGCCATCAATTCTTCTGCATCTTTTATTACACTTATTGGGTTACTTATATTATCCAAACATTTCATGGAGTTTACATCTATTTCTAAGGCTTTCTTCCCTATATATTCTGCAAATTCTGGAATGCCATTCCCATGCTTATGTCCTGGAACATCAAAGGGAATAACATTTCTTTTATTATAGTTTTTTAATGCATCAAATAATGGAGTATTGTTATGATTTCTTATCGTTTTCACCCACTTTTATCAAATTAGTCACAATAATCATATGACATATTATAATACGCTATATTAATTGTCAATACGCCATTTTTTTACAACTAATTTATTATAGAAAGGTCTTATGTTTTGCTATATGCAAATAATACTCAGCACATTTTAAACATGCTGAGTATATATTAAATATAATATAAACTATAAACTACCTTACTGATATTGCATCAACTGGACATTGGTCTTCTGCATCTTTGGCATTATCTAGTATATCATCTGGTACTTCGCTATCAGAGGCTACAGCTTTTCCATCAGCGTCCATTTCAAACACCTCTGGACACACATCTGGACATATTCCACAGCCTATACATGTGTTTTTATCTACAAAAGCTTTCATAATTATCTCTCCTTTATTGGCTTATAAATTTATTCTATTGTCTATTTTAACCAATAAAAAACACATCTATAATTGTAATTTATTCCATTTATTCTTTTTGTTTATATCCTTTTATTACTTCAATAAAAATATCACCATAAGCTTCATATTTTTTTATTCCTACTCCATTTATATCCAGAAACTCATCTCTATTTTGAGGATAAACTGTTGCCATTTCTTTTAATGAAACATCATGAAATATAATAAATGCAGGTACATTTTTCTCTTTTGATATATCAGCTCTTATTTCTCGAAGCTTATTAAATAACTCTTCATCATATTCTTCATACTGCAGTTTATTTATAGCTTTCTTTTCTTGGGTTTGCTCTTTTAGCAAATATTTTTTGTGTTCAACGGTAGTTATCCCTTTTAATACATCTAATGATGTAGCTGTAAGCTTAAGAATGGGAAACTTATCTGTAGTTATATTAATAAAGCCTTTAGATATTAGTGTCATTATCATTTCTCTTAAAGCATAAGTACTGTAATCATCCATTATACCATACGTTGAAAGCCTGTCTAATCCCATTTCTAAAATCTTTTTATTCTTTGATCCTCTTAATATATTGATAATAACATTTACACCAAATCTCTCTCTAGCTCTGTATATACAAGAAAGAATTTTTTGTGCTTCTAAGGTAATATCAACCATTTCACTATTATCTAAACAATTACCACAATTATTACATTTTTCAAATTTTGGTTCTTCATTAAAATATCTTAATATACTAGCACGTAGACAATTATTAGTATGACAATAATCTATTAAATATTGTAGATTTTTTAGTAGTATTTCTTGCCTTTTGAGTGTTAAATTATCATTGTTTATTAAAAGCTTTTGTTTGACAACGTCTGATGGTGAATACATTAATATACATTCACTCATTTCTCCGTCTCTACCAGCTCTCCCAGCTTCTTGATAATAAGCTTCCATGTTTTGTGGCATATTATAATGTATAACAAATCTCACATCTGGCTTATCTATTCCCATACCAAATGCATTGGTTGCTACAATTATTCTTGCTCTATTAAAAGTAAATTCCTCTTGATTTATTCTTCTTGATTCAGCTTCCATTCCACCATGATATAAAGTTACTGCCATTCCTCTTTCTCTCAGTTTTTTTGCAACAGATTCTACAGATTTTCTTGTAGAGCAATAGATAATTCCTGAATTATCAACGAAATTATTATTCAAATAGTTTTTTAGATATTGAAATTTGTTACTAGCTTTTATAACCTTATACATTAAATTTGGTCTATCAAAACTTGTAATTAATTCAACTGGGTTTTGTAATCCTATCAGTTCTTTAATTTCTTTTATTATAGCTTTAGTTGCAGTAGCTGTATAAGCACCTACTACAGGTCTTTTGTTGAAACTTTGTATGAATTTAGGTATTTCTAAATAACTTGGTCTAAAATCATGTCCCCATTGACTTATACAATGCGCTTCATCAACAGCTATTAATTCAACACTAACATTTTGAACTATACTTTTAAAATACTTTGTGTTCAATCTCTCAGGTGCAACGTATATTATTTTATATCTTCCTCGTCTTACATCCATTAGTCTATCTAATATTTCATCTGAAGCCAAGGTACTATTAATATAAGTAGCTTCTATACCAATTTCTTTTAATGAGTCCACTTGATCTTTCATAAGAGCTATAAGTGGAGAAATAACAATAGTTACGCCATTGTTTATAATTGCTGGTAATTGATAGCACAAGGATTTACCTCCACCAGTTGGCATAATACCTAAAACATCTCTACCGTTTATTATCGCCTCTATAACTTCCTTCTGACCATCTCTAAATTCTTCATATCCAAAATATATCTTTAAAACTTCATAAATATCCATAATTGTACCTTCCTTTGTTTTATAACAGGTAATATTATTTTCTTTCTTTAACACGTATTTGTATTTCCGTCAAAAACTCATCTTCTACAGAATTAGAAAAACTATCTATTAATTAAATTTTGTAAAGCATCTGATATTTTATATATTTGTTTATATGGCTACTACTTTACTTTATTAACAATTAGATATTATTCTTTTAAATCCTTTATTTGTATAAATATTAGCAATTTCCAAGTTTTGGTATTGTGCTGAAATGGTATAAAAATAGATAATGATGTTGTTCTTATAGTCATTTATTATATGTGGTTTTAATATATTATTTTCTGATTTTTTGCAATTAATAATGAGAAAATCATTGCCTTTATTTCTTTTAATTTTATTATATTAGGTATATTATTACTACCATAATTTTTGTTCCTAAAAAGTTTCTGACTTGCAATTCCTTTTGCTGAACTTATTACATTATTTATATATCCTAAAAATCATATGAATGATAGCTTTAGTCTCTCTACTAAAAACAGCAGAATTTATTATTCTGCTGTGATTTTTTTAGTAAATTTAGTATTAATTAAAGTGACACCTAAAATAATACAAACCCCTCCTACAACAGTAAATACATTGATACCTTCATCAAATAAAATGAAAGAAGTTAATGATGCTACCAGTGGGTTGATGTAATTAAAAACAGAAGTTCTTGTTGCACCTATTTCTTTTATAGCTTTATACCACACAGCATATCCAAAAACACTACAAGTAATTCCCAAATATAATGCAGACAAAATATTTTTACTATTTATATAAGAAAAATCTTTAAGCATAGAATGTACTACTAGTTTATTAGGAATAATTGCAAATAATAAAACTATAATAAATCCTAAAATATGTATATATGCAATAGCTACAAAGGAATCATATTTATTTAAAATTCTCTTTGCTCCTAAAGAGAATCCTGCCAACATAATTGCATTTAATAACATGATTATATCACCTTTTATAGTTTTGCTAAATGAAATAACATTCATTTGACCTTTGCTTATTATAAATATAACGCCGACAAAACATAATGAAATACCTAAAATTTTATTAACGCTTAATCTTTCTTTATAAGCAAATACTGAATATATCACTATAAATATTGGTGCTGTAGCAAGTATTAGTGAAGCATTTACACTTGTAGTTAATTTTAACGCACTATATTGAACAATAAAATAACCTCCTACCCCAATAAATGCTAAATAAATCAAATATGGTACATCTTTTATATCTATTTTTGTTTTTTGTTTGGGTAAAAATATTAAAATCAAACAAAAAATACAAGAACTAAAGAAAAGTCTCATACATAAAAACTCTATAGCTCCTGCACTCTTTATCCCAATCTTAGTAACTGCAAAAGAAGTACCCCATAGTATAACAACGCAAGTCAATAATACATATAATGTTTTTCTAGACATTTTGATGATCCTTTCAACCTATATTTGATACTTTCATGATTATAGCATATTCAATAGGTAAACACTATATATATTATACTTTTGTAATTAATCTCTGTAGGCATACCAAGTTGGTATGCCTAAAATTTAATGAACTTCTTATAATCAGAAGCACCTTATAAAGATTCTCCTATTCATTATATTCATAGGAGTAAGCGACTCACATAAAATCAAGATTTTAGTTCCCTACTCAAAATCGTAGATTTGGGTTCTCTATAATAATGTGGGATTATACTTCTTTCGGTACTCTTCTTAGTAATATTCCTCCAATTATAAATAATAAGATGATGCTAAACACGCCATAGTTCGTTTTACCAGTCATTTGAGTTATAAAACCTAACAATGCTGGACCCATGATAGCTGCAAATTTTCCAAATATGTTGTAAAATCCAAAGAATTCATTTGCATTATTTTTAGGAACTATCTTGGCAAAATATGAACGACTCAAAGCTTGAACTCCACCTTGAGAACTACCAACTAGCATTGCAAGAATCCAAAAATCTAATGTACTATTTAAGAAATAAGCATAAATACATATAATTGTATATATTATTATTCCAACATATAACATAGTCAAAGCTTTAAATTTTTCTGCAAGCTTCCCGTATAAAATTGCTGAAGGAAAGGCTACAAATTGAGTTACTAATAAAATAATAAGTAAATTTGATGAACTTACGCCTAAATCTGCTCCATATGAAGTTGCCATTTTAATAATTGTAGAAACTCCATCAATATAGAAAAAATAAGCTAATAAAAACATAAACAATTTTTTATGCTTTTTTATATTTTTAAAAGTCTTGTATAATCTTACAAAGCTATTTCTTATTATATGTGTCTCTTTATCTATTCCATGTACCTGTTTAACTCTTTTAAACATTGGAATAGTAAAAATTCCCCACCAAATTGCTGTTAATATGAATGAAATTTTACATGCTACTGCAACTGAAACAGGAATTTTATTAATCTGAGCTAATATAACAATCGCCATACATATAATGAAAGGAATAGTGCTTCCTATATATCCAATGGCATATCCATAGGTTGATACCTTATCCATCCTATCTTTTGTTGTTACATCTACTAAAAATGCATCATAAAATATATTTGCTCCAGAAAAACCTAATGCAGTTAATATATAACACCCGAGCAATATTGACCAGTAGCTTTCAGGAATAAATGCTAATGTACTTGTCATTATAAATCCTAATACAAAAAAGACAGTAAAGAATTTTTTCTTG
Source organism: Abyssisolibacter fermentans (assembly GCF_001559865.1). Lineage (NCBI taxonomy): Bacteria > Bacillati > Bacillota > Clostridia > Eubacteriales > Clostridiaceae > Abyssisolibacter > Abyssisolibacter fermentans. Next base: position 103,382 of record NZ_LOHE01000045.1, on the reverse strand, counting down.
AAACCCCTATAATCTGCTATTGTTCCCAATATAGGAGCTAATAGTGCAATTATGAGAGTAGCTATTGAATTAGCATAACCCCAATAAGCAGTTGATAGTGCTGCACTTCCTCCACTATTTATGAAGGTCGATTTAAAATATAGTGGCATTATAGTAGATGTAACTGTCATTGTATAAGCTGAATTTGCCCAATCATAAAAAGCCCAACTTTTTTCCACTTCATTTAATTTAAACATAAATTCCTCCCTTTAATTTAATTAAATTAATAATTCTGTAATGACTTTCCCATCAACATTTTTTAATTCATATCCTAATAATCTTGCAATAGTAGGTCCTTCGTCAATTAATCTCATTTCATCTATAACTTCACCTTTTTTGATGCCTTTACCATGTGCTATAAACACAGTGGTATAATCATCTTTAAAAGGAGAATAACCATGAGTAGCTTTTGTTAAATGTGGTACTTGTCCAACATCTTCTAAATTGATTTCTTCTATTATTTCTCCAGTTAAATTGTCTAAAAAATAATAATCCTTCTTTGCTTCTAACATAAAAGCACATTGAGAATCAGCCCCAAATTCTGATGCTTCGTTTTTTGTATATATAGCATCTAAGCATTCATATTTTTCATTAAAATTCTTTAATGCTATTTTTAGCTTATTTATTAATTCTTCATCATTATTATTCTTTACATAAATATATGTTGAACCATCACAGTTTTTTGATATAGCCTCATAGCTTATAATTCTTCCTGTTTCATCAACATCTATAAATCCTTTTTCTTCTAAGTAAACGTTCATATTAATAATCTTACTTTCATCTAAACTACTATGATCTCCTAATAAAATTAACGTGCTTTCTTCATATATACCACATTCTTTTAAGGTACTAATTATTTCACCTAATCGTTTGTCGTGTCTATTTAGTGCATCTTTTGCCTGAACTGAATCAAAACCATTATAATGTCTCATAGAATCTAAATCAGTATAATGCACAAGTGTTATATCTGGTCGTATATTCTTAATTGTATATAAAAGAGATTGATGAGTAAAATTATCTAAATATGGTTGTTTAATTCCTTTCCTTAAATGTCCAAACAATCTATTTAACTTATACTGATAGTTAACGCTGCCATTTAATATAGAAACCATTATTTGATTTTGCCAACGTCTATTTGCAAAAATTTCGGGTACATTATATTGAATTTTGGATTTAGCAGTAACCGGCCAAAGCAGAGCAGCTACTTTTTTACCATCTTTTATAGCTAAATCATAAAAAGTTTCGCATTTAATGTGCTTTCTATGCCAGTACCAATCTGGTGATTGTCTATTAGGTTGAAACTGTGTATTATTTACAATGCCATGATTTTTAGGGTATTTCCCAGTAACAATAGTAGTATGCGCTGGATATGTTAAAGTAGGATAGACACTATAAACTTTTTTACAATAAGATGAATTACTAATAATACTATTAAAATTTTTCAGAGATGATATGTAATCAAAATCTAATGTTGATAGTCCATCAAAGGATATAACAAATAAATACATAAAAACCCTCCATATCTTATGCAAAGTATTGTAATACTTTACTTAACTTTAGATTAAGGCATTAAAATACAAATAAGTCATTTAACTAATAATACCTTCATTCTAATTATATATTATCTTTAAAATATTCAACAGATTTTTTTCTTTTTTGTAAAATTTTATTAATAGCAAAGTCGTTATTATGATGTATATACAATATTATGTATTTACTTGACAATATGCATTAAGACATATAAAATTTACACATTAATGTATCTTTAAATATTCGAATGGAGTGAAGGGTAAAATCATGGCAAAAATATTTTTAACAAGACATGGTCAAACAATGTGGAACATAGAAGGTAGATTACAAGGTCATAAAGATTCAAACCTTACAGCACTAGGAGAACAACAAGCTAAGTGGCTTGGTAATAAATTAAAAGATGAAAAAATAGATATTATTATATCCAGCTCAAGCAATCGAACACTTAGAACAGCAGAGTTTATTAGAGGAAATAGAAATATTGAATTGATTCCTAATGATAATTTTAGAGAAATAAACATGGGTAAATGGCAAGGCATGTTGAATGAAGACATAGAAAAACAATACCCTGAGGAAAAACACAATTTTTGGCATTCTCCACATTTGTACAAGCCTCATGGTGGTGAAACGTTTGGTGAAGTTTTAACTAGAGCGAGCATGGAAATAGAAAATATTATTAAAGAATATGAAGGAAAAAATATATTAGTTGTTACTCATACAGTAACTTTAAAAGCTATAATCACTTATTATGAAAAAAAAGAATTAAAAGATTTGTGGACAGGTGCATACATGCACCCTACTTGTTTAAATATATTAGAAGTAAATGGTAATGACAGAAGATTTATATTGCAGGGTGATATATCACATTATGAAGAAAATTAATTATGACCACTAAGATTTGTTATAATCTTAGTGGTCATAATTTTAATGAATTACTTCTCTAAATATTTTTCAATCCTACTACATATTTTAAAAGCACTTTCAAATTTAAAATATTTTTCTTTTTCATTTAAATAAATCCACTTTAAATCTGCAAATTTCTTTTCTCTTTCAACAGTATACTCTGGCATATTTCCATCCCACTCAGTAATTAAATAAATATAAAATATAACATTTATCTCATCAACTTTCATTTCATCAAGATAAACATATTTTTTTACATTTACATTATTCTCAAACTCTTCACCTACTTCTCTAAGCATTGCTGTAATCTTGTAATCTGATTTACTTTTATAATCTTTATCTTCTATAGAACCGCTTGTGAAAAAAACTTCATGTTTATTGTCTTCTACATGTCTATTTTCAATTAACACCATATTGTTACTTTTTAAAAATACAAAAACAACCCCTTCTCTATAGCCATTTTTATATGCATATGGCACATATAACACCTCAGTTCATTTAGTAATTTTTATTATTGGTAAATGTCATGTAAATAGCTGAATGTTAAACCCTATATATAACAAAAGCAGCTAATGCAGGTACTAATATTAGTTATTCATATATGTTTTCTAATAATATCTACCCTAATCAACCCATAAACAACTTCTATAATGATTATTTCAACCAATAAGTTCTTTAGAAGCTACATGATTTTTTTGACCACGATATTGATACCTATATTTTTTCATCTATCTATAATCAGAAAAATATATGCATCTTAGAGTAAAAAAATGTCTTGTATAGCTTCAACACAAAAACTTTCTTATTATATAAAATATTTTTCTTTTTCATTTAAATTATTCTCTTCTAATCATCGAATTTCTTTTTCAACACTATAAGCTAGTATATTTATCAAAAAATCGTGTATTTTTAGATATACAATTGCTGTTTGGTACTATCGAAATTTTCTTAAAAATATCTGTAATAATTCTCTCAGCTCCATCAATTTTTTCTGTTTCCCATTCTATTTCATAATCTTCTTCATCTAAATATGAACTTATATCAATATTAATAGCCTCGTAGTTCTTATCTATTATATATAATTCTCTTTTTGTATTTAATTGCCCAATAACTTTTAATTTATTTAAATCAATTTTAAATTCAATTTCTTTCAATATATCTGTGAAAAGTCTTTCATAATCTTTAAAATTATCTCTATTTATTAAATTTATAGCTATTTCTTCATCTAGAATTATATTATATTCGTTTTTTATTTTATAGTTTTCACCATAATTTTTATTTATAGGAATTTTTATAGTGAATTCATATTTATTTATATCTGCTAATATTTTTCTAATACGTATGGTAATATCTCTTTCTTTGAAGATAAGTTCTTCTGTATCTATATAATAATTTATTTGTGTAAATGAATTTAATTTCAAATATTCATTCTCAATTAAAAACTTTTTAAAAATAATAAAATCTTCTTTTGATAATTGATATTTTAATTCCTTTTCTACATTCTTCATTGAATCACCTTTTAAAATTAATTTGTAATAAGCACAACATCTATAATTAGTATTAGTTTAATAATAATCCAAGGTAGCTCTTTTTTTTGCAATTTTTTCAGTTATTTTCATAAACAAATACCCTATTATAATGTATATTATGCCTATCAATATTTCTTCAACAACCAATCTATCTATAGCTGATAAATTACCTCCTGCCATTATTAAATCTGCTGCTTTTAAGCTTCTCGTTATAGGTAAACAATATGAGAATTTCTGCACTATATTAGGTAATGCCTCTACCGGAAAATTAACACCACTAAACGCCATCAACAGCATAGCACATATGTTCATAATTAGATTCATTTGACTAGTCACTAGTCCAAAGCTTCCTATAAATAAGCCAAAGCTAACAGCTGAAAACATCGCTATAATTGTAATCATAATGAACAAATACATATTAATATTTTCAAAACTCACATTAAACAACAAAGATCCTATGATTAATCCAATTGATACTGTAACCAAAGAATCGATTATATGGACAAATCCTCTTTGAAAAAATGCTATAAATTTGTTTTCTGGAGATGCAATAATCATCTTTAACGTTCCCATAAATCTTTCAAACATAAAAACTGCACCTACACCAAAAACTGAATTATATATACAAAGTAAAAATGAATTACCTATTACCCAATGTGTTAGATCATCTGTATTATAACAATATTTAGCTAACAAACAAAAGAATATTAGCTGAAATATTGGATTTAATATTTTTACAAAAAAATATGTTTTCGGTTCTATCCACCCAAAAGTTGATTTAAAAGATAACCATGCTTGATCAAAAAACCTATATATACTTTCTTTAATCATACCTAGCTTACCCCCAATGTGCCATTTATTCTTGTTTTTTTGTCTATTAAATTATATAGAAAATACGATGCTATCAAGTATGCTATGGTTATTAATATCAATATAATTAAATATTCGCAAAATAAAGTTCTATTATGTATTCCTTCTAAGCTCATTCTTAATATTCTTACTGCCCACGTTGGAGATAACATATAACTAAAAAGCATAGTCCATTTAGGTAAAATGTCAATAGGAAATAGAACTCCGCACAAAATAAATATTGGATATTCTAAACAATTCATTAATATTCTCGAACTTCTTGATAATGTGAAAATGGCAGAAAAAAGTAATGAAATACTTACAAATGATAATATTGTTAGTATAGCTGATATTATAAAAGCACTTGGTACTTCTATATAAATATCACCATTGAAAATTAGTTTGACCACAACAAAAGATATACCAAACGGTACTAAACTCAATATTGTATTACCTAATATTTTACCAAACATTATTATTTTAAAATTCGTTGGTGTAGCATAAATAACTTGAAGTGTTCCCATGAATCTTTCCCTCTGTATGTCACCAGCTGATGAAAAACAAATACAGCTCCATAAAGTTAAAATCCCTGTTCCTAGTACTACAAATGAAACAAAATTATCTTGTCCTGATCTCTTAAACATCATATAAGTAATTATTGAATAAACTATCGGCTGAAAAATCAGACAAAATCTATAGGTAGGTCTTGATAATGATTGTTTCATTTGTAACTTACATGTATCTTTAATAGTTGTTGTTATAATATTTATCACACATTCCCACCTACCAATCTTACATAAACATCTTCTAAAGTAGGCTTTCTTTCATTAATGGAAATTACTTTATTATTAACTAATATTTCAAGTACTTCTTGAGTAATATTAGCTAAATTATCAAAATGAATTTGAAGCATTTGAAATTGATCCTGCTTTTTTATTGCTACAGTTTTTACTTCTTGTATCTTTTTAATTTCTTTGATTTCTTTATCATAAATTCCTAATACAGATATTTCAAGTATAGCTGTATCACAATTACTTTTTTTAAGGTTTTCGGGTGTTTCTAGAGCAATAATTTCACCATCATTTATTATAGCAATTCTATTGCAAAGCTCGTCAGCTTCGTGCATATAATGAGTTGTTAATAAAATAGTCTTACCCAATTGTGAAAGTTTTTTTATTATTTCTCTTAGTTCTCTAGCTCCTATTGGATCTAATCCAATTGTTGGTTCATCCAAAAAAATTATCTCAGGATCATTGACTAGACCTCTAGCTATTTGTAGCCTCTGAATCATTCCTTTTGAATATGTTTCAACTTTTAAATCTGCTTTATTATAAAGTCCAACTAACTTTAACAGTTCATCTATCCTATTTTCTCTAGTCCTTCTATCAATTTTATACAAATTTGAAAAATACACTAAATTATCTCTTGCAGACAATCTTTTGTACACGCCAAGCTCTCCGCCAAATATAAAATTAATATGCTTTCTAATTTTACTTTCTTGACCAAAAGTATCATATCCTAAAACCTTACTCTCTCCAGATGTTGGAGCTAACAATGTAGTAAGTATCTTAATTGTTGTAGTTTTACCAGCTCCATTAGGACCTAATAAACCAAATATTTCACCCTTTGAAACTTCAAAAGAAATACCTTTAAGAGCATTTACCGTGACCTTTTTTTTCTTTAACCACCCTTGGGTGGATTTGTATTCTCTGGTAAGATCTTTTACACTTATTACTTTATCCATAGCTGATTCTTTAATCGCGCTATCAATAGCTAATTCACTAGCCAAAGTCTTTCACCTACTTTCCAATAAATCTTATTACTCTTTAAGACTCCTATTTCTATAAAACTTATTTAGCATTTTGATTTTCAAATAATTTGTTTTTGTTATAGTGATAAAAACAACTCTTTAATGCTAGTAGCATCAAAGGTGCATTAAAAACGCTATGTGCAATTATGCTAGGTAGTACTGATTTTGATAATATAAAAAGAACAGCACTTGCACTACCAAATACTATTTGAATTATATAATCTTGTTTTTTAAAATGATTATTCCATTTAACTCCAAAATGATTTAAAAAAAACATACTACAGCTTAATATCACTAAAAATACATATGAAGAGTTATCAATATATCCAATTATAAAGTTCCTGAAGAATATTTCTTCTCCAATCGCAGCTCCCAATAGCATATATATTTGTGTAATATAATCTACTCTATTTTTTTTTGAAGTAAATTCTATCATATCCTTTGAAAGAACTAATCTCCATTCATTTAACTTAGGTAAAATAAACATTATACCAACTACCATACCCGCTATACACCAATAAACTAAGTTTTTCGTTTTAATACTGACTTCAAAATCTATTATGATAGGTAATAAAAATGGTATTACATATAAACTTCTTCTTATAACTGTTGATGTTATAATATATTTTTTTGAATAAACCCTTTTTGCATTCCCAACTGATATGATTATAACTACCCAAAATATAAGAATTACTACATACTTTGTATTTTTAAGGTAAGATAAAATGCCTAAAACTAGTATGCTTAACCATAACAAATTTTCATTTAATCTCATTACATAATTATTCTTCATAATTATTCACACTCTAAAATTACATTGTTTTCCACCATTTCATTTATAAACTCTTCAATATCTTTCTTAATATCACTTTTATCAGCGTCATATTCCTCTGCTATCATATTTATTAAGTCATCAATGCTATTTTCTCCATCTAAGTTATCCCAAATTAATAAAGCCAGCTCATTTAATTCAAAACATTGATTATCTCCAAATAAAACATTTTTTTTATTTATCGTCCTAACTCTATATACTATATTTCGCTTAAATATACCCGTTTTCATTTTTATATCCCCCCAGCTTGTCCATTATTGATGGATTCAAAAAATCTATGTTTCTCAGCATTAGTTATTAACTTTTTTCACTAAGCTTTTCTTCAAAATATTATTTCTTGAATTTGATTTGAATTATAACTGTATTTGCCATTCCTTTAGAATTACTTATTAAGGCTACCTACTATTAAAGACCATGCTAAAAAAATTAGTCATCCTTTTCAAAATCTAATATTTATAGAATTTCTCTTTTATCAATTGAGTTATCTTTGCTTAATATCTATAATATCAATTCATTAACCCACTCTTAATTAAATTGTTTTTAAATAATAGATAAGCAATTGCTTATCTATTAAAATATTAATATGGACACGCTTCTGCTGCTAATGCTGCTGGTAAGCTTATTCTTTTAGCTTTAGGTGCATTATACTTTTTCATTCATTCGCCTCCTTTACATATAATAATTCGTTATTAATATATGTCAATTTTATAATCTATTGGGTTTTATGTCAATACTCGTATGCAGCTTTATGTTGATACACAATCTTTTTTAAGAGTCTATTTTAATAATTCCTCATATATCCTAATTACTATTAAATTCATATCTAAACCAGCTTTATAAAATATTATTTTATTAATGGTTTTCCTGTTGTAAGCTTGTTTTAGATTGAAAAAAATAATTTTACCTGGTTGACAAAGATCTTCATTAATATAATCAAAAAATATTTATTATATTTATTTTTGTGTCGTAAATTAATATTTTTACTATATGTCTATTTTCTTATTATTATATAAAATTTTTGTATTTTAGTAAATATTTTATTTGAAATCTCTTTACTGATACTCTTATAGTAGACTTACATATAAGAAACTGAAAACTAAAAAAACAGCACATCAAATATTGTTTGCTTTGATAGTACTGTTTTCTTAAAATTAACAACCGTTTTAAACAGGATTATTTATTGTTACGTAAACAATTATGCCCTATATATGTTTAAAATTTATCTTTCAATGCACCTAATGCATCAGCAAGTGCTGAATTAAAATTATCGTCACTTTTTTTCTGTTTTTTCATATATGCCGTAACATCTTTTTTAGAAGCTTGATTTTTCTTCTGTTTTTTCCTCTCTTTAAATGTAGACAATTTTTCTCTATGTCCGCATGAACATACAAATATTTGAGCTTCTCCTTCACCCCAGAGTTCCATCTTTTTATGACATTCTGGACACCTAGCATTACTAAGTCTTGCTAAAACCTTCTTGTAACCACATGCTCTATCCTGACAAACTAGCATCTTGCCTTTTTTATTGTTTATTTCTAATAATGGCTTGCCACAATTTGGACATTTGCTTCTTGTAACATTACTATGTTTAAATTTTTCTTTACTATCCTTAATCTCCCCTACTATATCTTCAGTGTATTTTCTCATTTCATTGATAAATTCTATCCTATTTAATTTACCTTTAGATATATTATTTAATTTTCTTTCCCATTTAGCTGTCATAGCTGGAGATTTTAAATCCTCTGGTACTAGTTTAAGCAGCTGTCTACCTTTTGCAGTTGTAAATATATCTTTACCCTTTTTTTCTAGTAATTTAGTCGTAAATAATTTTTCTATGATATCAGCTCTAGTAGCAACTGTGCCTATACCGCCAGCTTCTCCTATAGTTTTAATTAAATCTTTCTTTTCATCCGACATATATTTAGCTGGATTTTCCATAGCTGAAAGCAGTGAAGCCTCATTAAGTGGCGCAGGTGGTTTTGTATTATCTTTTTTATATGAAACATTAGATAGGTTTAAATTGTCACCCGTCTTAATCCTTATAAATTGTGTATTTAGCAATTCTTTATTATCTAAATCTCCGTAAATTTCTCTCCAACCTTTATTTATTGTTTTTTCATATTTAGTTGTAAAATTTTCATCATTTATTTTGGCTTTAATACTATACTCTTCCGCTTCATAAGGTGTATATAATACTGACATAAACCTTTTGACTACTAAGTCATAAATTTTTCTTTCTTTGAAATCTAATGAGCTCAGTAAAACAGGTTCTTCAGTTGGTATAATAGCATGATGGTCAGATACTTTAGAATCATCTACAAAGTTTTTACTAGCTATAATATTCTTTTTCAAAAGCTTTGCTCCTGTTGATGCATGGTTACCAACGCTACAAGCCTTCAATCTCTCTTTTAGTGTTCCTACTATATCTTTGGTTAAATATCTCGAATCCGTTCTAGGATATGTCAAAATTTTATGTCTTTCATAAAGTCTCTGCATAATAGATAGTGTTTCTTTAGCTGAAAATCCAAACATCTTGTTTGCATCTCTTTGAAGCTCAGTTAAGTCATATAGCTTTGGTGAATATATTTTTTTTGACTTCTTTTTCACATCAACTATTTTGATTACTTCATCCTTAGTATTTTTAATAATGTTTTCTACTTTTGTATAATTAAAAATTCTACTTTCATTAGTCTTCTTATCTTTCCATGTAAATTTTATGTTATTAGACAAAGCGGTTATTGTATAGTATTCTTTAGGTTTAAAATTCTTTATTTCTTCTTCTCTTTGAGCAATCATAGCTAAGGTAGGTGTTTGAACTCTACCACAAGAAAGCTGTGCATTGTGCTTACATGTCAAAGCTCTAGTTGCATTTATTCCTACTATCCAATCAGCCTCTGCCCTTGCAGCTGCTGCATTATATAGTCCAATATAATCATTTCCGCTTTTTAAGTTCTTAAAGCCGTCTCTTATTGCTTTGTCTGTTACAGATGAAACCCATAAGCGTTTTATAGGCTTTTTTACATGAGCTTTTTGTATAATCCATCTAGCAACAAGCTCTCCTTCTCGCCCTGCATCCGTTGCAATAATTATTTCACTAACATCATTTCTTAACATCTGCTTTTTAACTTCATTAAATTGCTTTGCACTCTTTTTGATAACAACTAATTTTAGTGTCTGTGGAAGCATAGGTAAATCCTCTAAATTCCATGACATATATTTTTTATTATAAATCTCAGGCTGAGCTAAAGTAACTAGATGCCCTAAAGCCCAAGTAACAATATACTTGCTTCCTTCTATATAACTTGCATGTTTTTTATTACATCCTAAAACCCTAGCAATTTCTCTACCAACTGAGGGTTTTTCAGCTAATACTAGTGTGCGTCCCATATAACATATTCTCCCTTCAAGTTCTGAATATATTTATTCTAAATCAATATCGTACTTTTTAAAATGTATTTTTATGTTTGCTTATATATTCTTTTCTATTTTAACATTTATTATTTCTGCTTACTATAACAAATGTTTATTAACTAAAACAAAAAGGCTTACGCCTATTTGTTTTAGTTTTCTATCCAACCTTTTGCTCTGCTTACAGCCCTTTTCCAACCAGAGTACAGTTTTTCTCTTTCCTTATCTTCCATATTATAATCAAAAACTTTATCTGTTTTCCATTTGTTTGATATCTCATCTCTGCTATTAAAAAATCCAACTGCTAAACCTGCTAAATATGCCGCTCCTAATGCTGTTGTCTCTGTAATTTCAGGTCTATCTACTTTCACTCCCAGTATGTCCGCTTGGAACTGCATTAAGAAGTTGTTAGCAACTGCTCCACCATCAACCTTTAAAGATTTTAGGTTTATACCTGAATCCTCCTGCATTGCCTCCAAAACATCTCTGGTTTGATATGCAATTGACTCAAGCGTAGCTCTGATTATATGGTTTTTGTTTGAACCTCTAGTTAATCCAACTATTGTTCCTCTAGCGTACATATCCCAATACGGAGCTCCTAGCCCTACAAAAGCTGGTACTAAATAAACACCGTTTGAATCAATTACTTTTGACGCATAATACTCACTATCTGAAGCACTATCTATTAGTTTCATTTCATCTCTAAGCCACTGAACAGATGCTCCACCCATGAAAACACTGCCTTCGAGTGCATATTCTACTTTGCCATCAATACCCCAAGCTATAGTAGTTAATAAACCATTGTTGGACAGTATCATATTTTCTCCAGTATTCATTAACAAAAAACAACCCGTCCCATAAGTATTTTTTGCCATACCTTCTTTAAAGCAAGTCTGGCCAAATAATGCTGCTTGTTGATCTCCAGCTACTCCTGCTATTGGTATTACTGTACCATCAAAAATTGATTTATCTGTATAACCATAAACTTCACTCGAAGGCCTAACCTCTGGCAGCATAGACTCTGGTATATCTAATTCTTCAAGTATTTTCTTGTCCCATTCTAATTCTTTGATATTATATAACATAGTTCTTGATGCATTTGAATAGTCAGTTACATGTACTTTTCCTTTTGTTAAATTCCATATAAGCCATGTATCTATTGTTCCGAATAGTAGTTCTCCTTTTTCGGCTCGCTGCCTAACTCCTATAATATTATCTAATATCCATTTAACTTTCGTTCCTGAAAAATATGCATCAATAACTAGTCCTGTATTTTGAGGAATATATTCTTTTAGATTACCTTTCTTTAAACCGTCACATATAGCTGCTGTTCTTCTACACTGCCAAACTATTGCATTATATACAGGTTTACCAGTGACTTTATCCCATATTACAGTGGTCTCTCTTTGATTAGTTATTCCTATAGCGGCTACTTCATTTGCAGTAACATTTGCTTTTTTAAGAACTTCTTTTGCAACTTCAAGCTGTGTATTCCAGATTTCTATAGGATTATGCTCTACCCAACCTCCCTTAGGATAAATTTGGGTGAATTCTTTTTGAGCAATATCAACTATTTCACCATCATTATTAAACAAAATAGCCCTTGAACTTGTAGTACCTTGGTCTAATGCCATAATATATTTCTTTTTCATATATATCATACTCCTTACTTATAAAATAAGAATGTCTTAAAATTACTTATAGGAATAATCAGTATAGTTATATTATTACATCTATTATTTGTCTATTAATTTAATCAAATTATTCTCTACACAAAACTTAGTATCCAGTTTTACTTCTCCTTTGCTATCAAATTTAGCATATATAAAAGATTCATCAATACTCACTATCTTACCCATTCCAAATTTAATATGTTCAATGTTTTTACCTTCATTTAAATTTTTCACATAATGCTTATAAAGCTCTCTTAAAAATCTTGAAGGTTCTGTTTTTTTACCAAATCTATTTTTAATATTAGATATATACAAAATTTCCTTAGCTCTTGTCATACTGACATAAAAAAGCCTTCTTTCCTCTTCTATATCTGCTTTTTTATGAGGAATCAAATCTTCTACTACACTAATAATCCAAACAAACTTGAATTCTAATCCCTTTGAACTGTGCATTGTTGTCAATGTTACTGAATTATTATTCACTTTGTTATATTTATCGTTTTCTTTCATCATCTGTCTATATTCATCTATATGATTAAACCATTCATCTATTGTATTATAATTCTTTGTGCTTTCACCAATCTCATCTAAAATCTCCATTAAACCCGATGCGTTCATTTTTCTATATTCAGCATAACTAATCAGATATTCTTCATATCCAATTGTATTTCTTATATATTCTATAATCTCATAAGGTCGTTTATTTCTAATAATTTGTAATTGATATTGTAAATTTTCTAACCTGTCAAGCATCCATTCTTTATCAATGTATTGTTTGTAAAGACTTGTCCACATGTTATCTGAATTCTTAGCTGATTCAATATCAACTTTTTTAATATATCTCTTTGGTTTGTTGATTATCCTGATAAGACATTCCTTGTTCATCACATTTTGAGATAATTTCATATACGCAATCATATCTCTTGCAATCCAATGATCATATAAAATCGCTGCTTTATCTCTAACTACAAAAGGAATATTCATGTCTAAAAACATATTTATAATAGCTCTTGACTGTATATTTGTTCTATATATTATAGCTATATCTGATAAAGGTATGTCCTCCTTCTTAGTTAAGCTAGTTATCTTCTGAGCTATTAACTTAGCTTCTTCTCCTACATCAGCAACTTCCATTATAGTAGGTTCTCTTCCTTCTATATTATCTGTAATCATGTTTTTAATATATCTATTTTTATTGTTCTTTATAACACACTTGCTGACATCAACTATGTTCTTTGTAGAACGATAGTTTTTATTTAATACTATCCTCTGAGCATTTTTATATTCTTTAGGAAAATTCAAAAGAAATTCTGGTCTAGCACCTCTGAATTGGTATATTGATTGATCATCATCTCCTACTATAAATAGATTATTATTAGGTTTAGCTAACATCTTTATAATCTCGTATTGAGCTCTATTTATGTCTTGAAATTCATCAATCAATATATATTTATATTTGTTTTGCCAATAACTCAGTACCTGTTTATTCTTATTTAACAATTCATAGCATTTTACTAACATATCATCAAAATCTATAAGCTTGTTAGTTTGCTTGTACTCTTCATACATGTCTAAAATTTTATGAAATTCCTCATTGGGACAAATACTAACATCATACGTATTTTGATGAGCTAATTCAGATTTCATAAAAGACATCTCATGAACTATTTCTCCTATAAATTCATTTTCATCTTCACATTCTATTTGCAATTTTTTGATTATTATCTTTATAATATCTCTTTTCTTATCTTCCATAAGAATCTGATTAATACTTAAGTTATAATAACTTTTTAATATACGGAAAAAAATTGAGTGGAAAGTTCCAAATGTAATTTTGTTATTTTTATCCTTCGTTATTTTATCATACCTATCTTTCATTTCTATAGCTGCTGATTTAGTAAATGTAATAACCAGTATATTTTCAGGTCTAATATTATATTTACTTATCAAATTAACAACTCTATATGTAATAACCATCGTTTTACCTGAACCTGGTCCTGCAAAAACAATCATTGGACCTTCATTATGTGAAACAGCTAACTTTTGGTTGTCATTTAAATTAATCTTCATTTACATAACTCCTTAATGCCTTACCATTAAACTTAATTGTTTAATTCTTTATTCTATATTTTATCATATTTTAAGTTTTTATTTTGAATTAGTCTGTTAATATTCATTTATCTATCCTAATATTAAAAATATATTACTAGTGTTACATATCTATTTCATTCTCCTAAATAGCCAGTGACTCTTTAATGTTTTAAACCGTTGAAAAATACACGATTTTATACTTTCTTGGTCTTATCCTTATAACAAATTTGATTATAATTAATCATATTTATTGGTATTAATTACCATGCACAAGGTTTATAGTTAATGTTATAATGTTTTTAATAGCTTATATCATTTCTTGCAGTATCTGACATATCCAATATTGGAGGCAGAGCATGAAAAAAACAATCAAATCATTTCTAATTATAAGCTTTTCTATATTTGTACTATTGTTAATACCATATACAGCTAATGCTGAAAAACAAATAGAGGGAAAAATAATAGGTACAAATATAAATATCAAAAAGGAGCTTAATCAAAACTCTCAAACTTTGGGAACTCTAAATCTGGGACAACGAGTAGAAATCATTGGACAAAAAAATAATTGGACACAAATAAAAATACCTACTGGTTTAACAGGTTGGATTGAAACTAGTTACATAGTACCTGTAAGAAATATTGAATATTTTAAAAAGGGTTTAGTAACTGCTGAGCTTCTTAATGCTAGGCAACAGCCGAGTATAAACTCAAACATATTAACTCAGGAATCTAAAGATAGCTTAGTTCTAATAGTTGATAAGAAAAATGAATGGTACGAGATTCTTTTAGAAAATTCCAAATCTGCTTGGATTCATTCAGACTATATTCAATTGATATCACTTTATCCAAAATGGACTGCAAGTGAAAATGTAGTCAATATGAGAAAATCTTATTCATTAGAATCAACTGTTGTAACAAAACTAATTAAAGGTACTAACTTATTTATTTTAGACAAAAAAGATGATTGGTTTAAGGTGTCAACTGGCGATAATATTGTTGGTTGGGTTTATGATGAACTTGCAAAACCGTCATCACAAATACCTGAAGCTTCGCTATCTTCAAGATCTGATACAAGGTTGTCAACAAAAATTGTTAATGTTGCTAAACAATATTTAGGTGTGCCATATGTATATGGTGCTGCTGGTCCTAGTAGATTTGACTGTTCTGGTTTCACTCAATACGTATATAAAAAGAATGGCATATCAATACCAAGAACGTCAAAGACTCAAGGGAAATATGGTCAGTATATAAGCCGTAATAATCTTCAACCAGGAGACTTGGTTTTTCTTGATACATCAGGAAAATATGACAAGGTGATTACTCATTGTGGTATTTATATCGGTGATGGTAAATTTATACATGCATCATCAACTAAAAAAGCAATCACTATTTCAAACCTAAATTCTGGTTACTATAATTCAAAATATGTCACTGCAAGACGACCATATTAATATATTGTTTATCAATAATATAAAGCTGTTTGGACAAAGTTTAAACAGCTTTTTCTTTTTTTATATATACACTAATGTATTTTTCTTAAGTCTATGTTATCTATATAAATAGATATTTGATATATATTAAATCAATGATATAATATGAGGACATAATATTTTAATATGTAAAACCGCATATTATGAAATCACATATAAGGAGTTTTAACTATGTTTATTTTTGGTCATAAAAATCCTGATACAGATTCTATAACATCAGCTCTAGCTCTTAGCAATCTAAAAAACAAACTAGGATATAATGCTATTGCTTGTAGTCTTGGAAATATTAATAAAGAGACTAAATATGTGTTGGATTATTTTAATGTAAATAAACCTATATTGCTAGACAATGTGAAAACACAGGTAAAAGATTTAGATTATGACAAAGTAGAATCTATTACTAAATATAGATCTATTCTTTTCTCATATAGAAAAATGGAAGCAAATAATATACGAACACTTCCTGTGGTAGATGATAATAAAAGAATAATCGGAATTGTTACTATGAAGGATATTGCAATGTCATTAATAAAAGGGAATTATTATAAACTAGATACATGCTTAGACAATATATTAAAAGATTTAGATGGCAAATTGTTAATTGGACAAAATAAAGAAATTAATGGAAATATTGTTGTCATATCTCTTTATCATAAAACTTTAAGAAAAGAATCTGTATTAGATGGTAATAGCGTAGTTATTGTTGGAGACATGTATGAAGCTATATCTACTGCTATAGAATCTAAGGTTCAGCTTATAATTCTAACAGGTGGAAAAAAGATTCCCGCCAAATATTTAGCTGCTGCTAAGCAAAATAATGTCTCTATAATATCTGTTAACACCGATACTTATACTGCATCAAAATTAATAAATCAATGTAATTATATATCAACTATTATGAAGACAGACAATCTATCATCATTTTATGAAAATGAATATTTAGAAGATGTTAAAGAAGAATTGGTTACAAATAGACATTCTTATTACCCTGTACTTGATAAAAAGGGTAGGTATTTAGGAGTTTTAAATAGATTGCATGTATTAAAACCTAATAGAAAAAAAGTAATTTTAGTTGACCATAATGAAATAACTCAAAGTATATCAGGTTTAAATGAAGCTCAAATACTTGAAATTGTTGATCATCACAAAATTGGAGATATAAAAACTGATGAACCAATCAATTTTAGAAATATGCCTTTAGGTAGTACTTGTACCATAGTTTACTATATGTATAAAGAAGAAAATATAGAAATTGATAAAGCAACCGCCGGATTACTTATATCAGGAATTTTATCAGATACTTTATACTTTAAATCACCTACTACAACTGAAAAGGATAAAAGTGCAGTTGCAGATTTAAACAACATATTAAATCTTGACTTAGACAAATATTCATATGACATGTTTAAAGCAGGTACTTCACTTGAAAATGAGAGTATAGAAGAAATATTTAATAAAGATTTTAAGGAATTTGATGAGGGTGAATACAGGGTAGGTGTAAGTCAAGTATTTACACTAGATATTGATGATGTATTTAGAAGAAAAGATGATTTTATTTCATATATAAATGAAATCAACAAGAATAGAAATCACTATATAACACTCTTGTTAATCACAGACATATTAAAAAATGGTTCATATATATTATATAAGATTCAAAATGATTCAATACTAAAAAGAGCTTTTGATATAGTACCTTCTCAAGGGGTATTTATAGATGGTGTTGTATCAAGGAAAAAACAGGTTGTACCTAAAATATTAGCTGAAATAAAAGATAATTAGTGATTCTAGTAGTATAGAGTTTCTTGATAAATCAGCATTATTTATGTCTTTTTGATAGAATAGTAAATAAAAACTTATACGCTTTAATAATCTTATTCATTAGAATTCACAAATTGTTACTTAAATATAGGAATAGATTTATTTACAAAATAATTGGTTAAATAGTATTAATCACTTACTACTTTAAACAAAAATAAATTTTGTTTTAAAACAAGGAGCTAACCCTTATGAAATGTAATTAGCTCCTATTCCTTATCTAATATATTAACTTCTTACTTATATCATTATATAGTAAATTTATATTTCTAAGAACTGATTTTCTCTACTGCTTTTCCTTTTTTCCAATCCCAAGGATTCTTTTTTATAATTCTATCAGCAAATGGTATAAACATCGATAATATAGCAGAAACAACAAGTAATTGTTGATACCATAACAATGGTATTACATTCAAAGGTGATACTGCTCCTTTTGTAAAACTTCCTACCATTAACATCTGTGCACCATAAGGTATGATTCCTTGCATGACACAAGCAAAGATATCTAATAACGAAGCACTTCTACGAGGATCTACTTTATATTCTTCTGATATCTCTTTTGCTATAGGACCATTTATAATAATTGATACCGTATTGTTCGCTATTGCTGCGTCAGTCAAGGCAACAAGTGATGCTATCCCTATTTCTGCTGATTTCTTACCTTTAATCATTTTTTGTATTTTATCTAACAAATATTGTAACCCACCTTCTTTTGTTACCATATGTGCCAATCCACCTGTTATCATTGATACTAAGAAAATGTCAGTCATGCTTGTAAAGCCATTGAATGTTTGTTGTGCAAAAGAAAGTAATGATAAATTTCCATAAGCTAGTCCTATTATGCCTGATACAAAGATACCACCTGTTAAAACTGCAAAAACATTTAATCCTGCTATAGACAATATTAATACGAACAAATAAGGAAGAACTTTTATTATATTATAATCATAAACTTCCATTTGTGGTACACTTGTAGGATGTCCAAAAATAATAAGTAGAATAATGGTTATTATAGCTGGTGGTAAAGCTATATATAAATTTAATTTAAATTTATCTCTCATCTCACAACCTTGTGTTCTTGTGGCTGCTATTGTTGTATCTGATATAACTGATAAATTGTCTCCAAACATTGATCCACCTACTACAGCTGCCATTGTTAAAGAAACATCCAACCCTGCCTTGCTAGCAAGTCCGACTGCAATAGGAGCCACAGCTGCTAAAGCTCCACAAGATGTACCTGTAGCTATCGATATAAATGCAGAGATAACAAATAATCCTGCTGCAATGTATTGTGCTGGTATGAAAGTTAATCCTAAGTTAACGGTAGAGTCAACTCCACCCATTGCTTTTGATACACCTGCAAATGCACCAGCTAATAAATATATTGTACACATAATGATTATATCTTCATTACCACACCCATGAATAAATCTCATGAATTTGTCATTTATCGTTCCTTTAAACATTATAAATGCGACAATTACACCACAAAATACAGCTATTGGTGCAGGAAATTGATAAAAAGCCATTTCAACTCCCTTTGATTGTAATATTATACCACTGCCTAAATAAATAATTATAAATACTAAAAAAGGTATTAATGCTTTACCATTCGCTTTTACTCTGTTTTTGTTTTCCATTCTTTAGCCTCCATTATTTTGTATTTGAAATCGTTTGCAATTAACAATGTGTTTATCTTTTGTTAATGATTATTAGGAAGCTCTGATTTTCAGAGCATTCCTTAACCATTTTTATTGTTTTTATTTTACTATTTTTATAATTTTTGGAATGTAGTAGGTGCAAAATATCTTTATATTATAATAATATAATAAATATGAATCTTACTTTAACTTCTTTGTTATAGAATTTATATTCTTTTAAGTGCTTCTTCGAATTCACTAATTATGTCGTCTATATTTTCCAGTCCAGTTGATATTCTCAATAAACCTTTTGATATACCTGCTTTTTTTAATTCTTCATCATTCATTGCTCTATGAGATGTTTTAACTGGATATGATAGTGATGTCGCAACACCAGCTAGGCTTGGAACAAATTTTATATTCTCTAACACTCTAATTAAATCCCAAACAGCCTTTTCACCTCCTACTAGATCCACACTTAACATTCCTCCAAAAAGATTATCATTAAACATTTCTTTTGCTAAACTATTATATTCTGATGAAGCTAATCCTGGATAGTATACTTTTTTAACTTTCTCATGTTTTTCTAAGTATTGAGCAAGTTTCAACGCATTGTCACAGTGTTGTTTAACCCTAAGTTTTAAAGTTCTCAAACTTCTTGTTAAAATCCAGCTATCAAATGGACTTAGAGTAGGACCATATAAACACCCAGTATGACTAATCTTATCAATAGTATCTTTATCTGATATTACAACACCTGCCATAACATCACTATGACCACACAAATATTTTGTTGCACTATACACTACAACATCTGCACCTAATTTTAATGGCTGACAAACTACTGGGGTAGCAAAAGTATTATCAATTATTAACTTAGCATTATGTTCATGACAAATAGTACTAATTCTTTTTATTTCAATTACTTCCATCAATGGATTTGAAATAGTCTCCATATATACTAACTTTGTATTACTTTTAAAGTACTTTTCGATATTTTCATTTTTTAAATCTATAAATGTCACTTCAATATTAAATTTATTTAATTCGTCTTTCAAAAACTGATAGCTACCTCCATATAGAACATTGCCAGCAATAATGTGGTCGCCGGATTTTACATGCGCTAAAATACTCATTGATATAGCAGCCATTCCTGAACTATAAACCTGAGCAGCTTGTCCCTCTTCTACGCCAACTATGACTTCTTTTAATACATCTTGTCCCGGATTACTGATTCTGGAATATACATATCCTTTGCTTTCTCCATTGTATATATCTTCTAATGTTTCTACGTCATCAAACGAAAAAGATGAACTCATGTATATAGGTACCGTCTTAGGTATAGATGTAGATTGAGGAATTTTTTCTCCCAAACGTACTAATCTTGTCATAATGTCTTTATTCATTTTAATGCCTCCACTCACTATAATTGATTTGGTATTTTTTCATTCTATTTATTAATAATGTATGACTTACACCTAGCGTCTTTGCACATTTTCTTATGCTATTGTGGTTCTTTAAAGCTTTAATGATTATTTCCTTCTCTATTCTACCTAAAGTATCTTTTAGCGACGTTGGTGTATTTGTATACTCTATGTTTATAGATTTATTTAACATGATATCTTGTTGTTTTATTTCACCTGTATAATTTAAAGCTACTGTCCTTTCTATTACATTTTGCAATTCTCTTACATTACCATACCACTCATAATTCATTAACTTATCCATAGCATTAGTTGTTATACCTTTTATATCTTTATAATATTTTTTCGAAAACTGTTTAACATAGTATTCTACTAAAACCTTTATGTCTTCCCTCCTTTCTCTAAGCGGTGGAATTGTTAATGTAAAAATATTAATTCTATAAAACAAATCAAGCCTAAACTGATTCGATTTAACCATCTTATTTAAATTTTTATTAGTTGCAGATATAATCCTAACGTTAATACTAGTCTCCTTATCACTACCAATTTTTCTCATCTTCTTTTCTTGTAATACTCTTAGTAATTTAACTTGTAAATGCGGTGGCATTTCACCAATTTCATCTAAAAATATAGTTCCTCCATTAGCAATTTCAAAAATTCCTAATTTTCCATTGCTCTTAGCTCCTGTAAAGCTTCCACCTTCATATCCAAACAATTCACTTTCTAACAATTGATCTGGAATTGCTCCACAATTAACAGCTACGAAAGGATATGTTGATCTGCTACTTAAATTGTGTATAGCTCTTGCAAATATTTCTTTTCCCGTACCACTTTCCCCCATTATTAAAACTGACGAATCGGATTGAGAAAAAACTTTTGCATTTTTAATTGAATCAACAATTTGATTACTTTCTCCGATAATATCTTTAAAAGTTATTCGATTTTCATATCTTTTTAGACTTAACAATTTATCCATTCTCTTAGTATCTTGTAATGTAATAATGTACCCAAGTAAAATATCATCTTCACTTATCATTGAATTAATGCTCAATAAATAATTTTTATTATGAAAAGGTACTTCTAAATCCACTACTTCTCTGGATTTCTCTACATTTTTTAGAATTTTTTTTATTTTATAATAATGATTTGATAGTAATTCAGATATATTTTTATTTATTACATCAATTTCTGATGTAAAAAAAATGTTTTCCAAAGCATATTTATTAATATATTTTATATTTTCATCTTTATTTAATAGTATAATCCCCTGCCATACTGTATCCATAATAGTCTTAATTTCTATCTCTCTTTCTTCTACACTAATCAAATTAATTTCTTTAACGCTTTTTACTCCATTTATAGAAAGTATTTCATTTTTTATCATTGATTGCATATGCAAATCTAGTTTTTTAAATTTCACATATACAACAAACGTGTATACTTCCATCCATATTATGTTTACATTGTATTTAACAAAAACACCTGATATATCATAAGTCATATTCGGTCTATCTATTGTTTTTATTTCGAGCCTAGAAATTTCCACTATCACCACTCCTACTATTTTTCAACATTGTACAGTTATCTCCATTAGTAAAATATCTACAATGCATAATATAATACACTGTTCCAACAAATAATGCTCCACCAACTATATTTCCTAAAGTAACTGGCAATAAGTTATTAAAAATAAATGTATACCATGAATAATTTAATCCTTGTTTTGCTCCTAAAATTATACCAATTGGTATAAAAAACATATTGGCAATACTATGTTCAAAACTATTTATAACAAACGCACCTATTACGTATATATATCCTATTATCTTTCCCGATACTCTATCTGAAGCTTCACCAACTCTTACTGCTAAACACACTAAAAAATTGCACAATATTCCTCTCACAAATGCCTGTACTATGGTCAATTTAAGTTTTGAATCTGTAATTTTAACTAAATACGAGCTTATTATTTCATCGTTCAGAATTCCTGTATTTAAGATTAGAAAAATAACTATAATAGCTCCTATTAGATTGGCTACGTAAATCAAACACCATTTAATAACTAGTTTTTTTACTAGCTTTTTATTATTATAAACTGGAACAATATAAAGGTTGCTGCCAGTAAAAAGCTCACTACCTGATAAAACAATAAGTATTAATCCTAAACTAAACACTATTCCAAATACTAGTTTTGTAAAACCAATACCAAAGTATGAACTCATATCACTACATACTGTTACTGATGTAATAGCAGCAAGACTAACAAAAACCCCTGCTAAAATACCTCCTATTAATATTTCTCTGCATGGTCTTTCTAGAAAAGATACTGCTTTACTATATAAATTCTTCGTTATTTCTTGTGGTGTTTTCATTTATTATCAACATCCTTTTAAATTATTATTCTCATATATTCTAATACACGATAATCATATTGCAAATTTTATGCCAACTTACAAAACGCCATTTAATCACTTTTATTGAGTTAAGACATTTTAATTTTTGGAACAATTTTAGTACATTATTTGAAAACGTGATAAAACAACAGGTTGCATGGTTTAATTTTATTACAACGGTTTATTATTGTTCCAATTTTCATTGATGCTATATTATGATATGAATTGTGCTGAATAATTAAATACCTATCAAAAGACCAGCTCATTATGAACTGGTCTTTTATAATTTAATATTTCATTATCTCTAAAACATTTATTTATAATCCTTAAAGAATACTATACCTAGGTCCAACATAAACTCTACATCCAAATAAAATGTATAATAATAACTTAGTAGAAATTTTTAACACTTAAAGCTTACAAAAAATCTTATATCTTCATCCTCACATTCTACCCAAATATTTCCTCCTTGTAGCTCTACAACACTTTTTGCTATGGCTAGTCCAAGACCAGTTCCTTTATTATCAGATGTTCTAGATTTGTCTGTTTTGTAAAACCTTTCAAACAAATAGGGTAATTCTTCTTTAGGTATATTGCGACCTTTATTTTGAATGCAAACTACTGCATTATTATCCTCTTTATAAATATATATTTTGATTTTCCCTGGTTTAAGACTATATTTTACTGCATTCATAAGTAGATTTTCAAATACCCTTACTGTTTTATCTGGGTCTATTAAAAGCTTTATTTTTTCCTCAGTTATTTCTTTTTCTATTTTTAAGTTATTCTCTTCAAAAACAGGTACAAATTCTTCTATTAACTGATCTAATAAATCATTAAGTATTATCTCTCTTTTACATAATTCTAGCCCTTTGTTGCTTGCTTTTGTATATTCAAACAAATCATCTATAAGTAATTTTAATTTTTTCGCTTTATTATAAGCAATATGAGTGTATTCATCTAGCTCTCTTTCATGCTGATATCTTTTCTCTTTTATTAATCCTAAATAGCCAATAATAGATGTAAGAGGTGTCCTTAAATCGTGAGATATATTAGTAATTAACTCATTTTTTGTAGCCTCTGCTCTCCTTTCTTCTTCAATCTTATTCTTTAAGGCTTCACTCATATTATTAATATTTTTTGCAAGCAAGCTTAACTCATCACTACCCTTTTTAGCTATCTTAAAATCTAAATCTCCCTTTGCTATCTCTATAAGTCCATCTGACAGATCTTTTATATATAATACTTTTCTTTTTGTTAATATGAAAAATAAGAATAATAACAGTATTACTGCTAAAACAATGATAATTGGATAAATTATATCTTTATCATCATAAAAGTATTCAATTTCTCCATAAGGGATGCCCTTTAATAAAACATATGCTCTTTCATCCTTAAAATTTACCGAATAAATAAACACTTGTTCTTGTATTGACTGGCCCCATCTCCAATATTCTTGATATCTGTATCTATTTTCATTAATATTTTTTATAACATTATATATATCTACTTGTATTTCATCAGCATTATTTGTTTTGTAAATAACCTTTCCATCTAAATCTGTAATAAGTATCTTACCCTTATCAGCATGACCATCTACAAGTTTTTGTACATTTTCTTTATCATAAATGCTATATTGCTGTTTGGGTATTTCCATTACCAACGATTCAACCTCATTCTGCATCCGTTCTAGTCCATCACTATAATTTACATATTTTTTAATTTGAAAAATACCAACAAATTGCATACAAACAAAAAAGAATACTGCACTAACAACTGTACATAATATGATAGTTCCAATAAGCTCTAGTCGAATATTGCCTGTAAGTTTTTCCTTAATATACTTATATAAGCGTATCAATGCCTTTATGTTTATGTTTATCTTTTTCAGTTTATCCTTCAACTTTATACCCCACTCCCCATACAGTTTTGATGATTTGTGGTTTTCTTGGATTTTTTTCAATCTTTTCTCTAATTTTTCGAATATGAACCATCACTGTATTATTTGCATTATAACAAGTTTCTTTCCATACTCTTTCGTATATCTTCTCTATACTAAATACCATTCCCTTATTCCGTGCCAATAACTTTAATATCTCAAATTCTGTAGGAGTAAGCTTTACATTTTCACCTTTTACTTTTACTTCATGGGTATTCATATTAATAACTAATTCATCTATTTCAATGATATGATTATTATCTGTCTCTTCCTTTCCTTTATTTAGTTTCATATATCTTCTAAGCTGAGATTTTACTCTGGCAACTAATTCTAAAGGATTAAAAGGTTTTGTCATATAATCATCTGCCCCTGTTGTTAGTCCCATGATCTTATCCATGTCTTCACTTTTTGCTGAAAGCATGATAATAGGCATATTCTTTTCCTCACGAATTTTCATACAGGCTTTTATGCCATCTAATTTAGGCATCATGATATCTAATATTATTAAATGTACTTCTTGGTCTTCTAAAATTTTTAATGCTTCTTCTCCATTTTTAGCTAAGATTATATTATAACCTTCATTCTTTAAGTAAATCTTTATTAACTCTCTAATCTCTTTTTCGTCATCTACAACCAAAATTATTTCATTTGACATACAATCAATTCCTTTCTCTTCTTTAACCCAGATTATTCATAGAAAATTAAATACCTTTTATAATTGAACCTCATTCTCCGAATGAATAAGCGATTCACATAAAATCACAGATTTTAGTTCTCTGCTCATGTTTAGAAGATATCCATTGAATGGCAGGCGTACCAATTTGGTATGCCTTCGAATTCACTGAAATCTACTAATTCAGAAACTTACAGCATATTATTCAAAGTTATATGAATAATCAGGGTTTAACTATTAAACCAAATTCAATAAAGATTTACTTTAAAATTACATAATATAAACAATATTTTAAAACTTTCAGGAAAGTTTTGAAAATAAATTTTTATTTACATCCCTTATTCATTTATTTCTTCTAAAGCTTTTTTTATCGCCTTCTCATATTTCTCTTTTTCTATAGCTCCAACTATTGTTTGTCCTACAATATTTCCTTCTTTATCAATAAATAAAGTTGTTGGATTACCAATAGTAGCGCTAACAAATTTCTTATTAAATTTTTTATCAGGTACTATATTTGTATATGTTATCCCTGATTGTTCTATTATTTTAGCAACCTCGTCCTTAGTTTCTTCGTAATCCTGTAAGATACCTACAACATTGATATTTTCAGTTTTCAATTCTTCGTACAATTCTTGAAGAACTTCCAGTTCTTCTACACAAGGTGCTCAGTAAGCTGACCATATATTGATCATTGTTAACTTATAATCGCTGAATATTTCTTGGTTAATTTCATTCCCTTTAACATCTATACAATTAAAATCAGGAACTTTTTCATAACCATCAAAGCTCTTTTTTGCTTGTTCTTCATATTCCTTCATTTCCTTTTTTAAATCTTCTTCTGTATATTTCTTCTTACCACATCCAGTGAAATTAAATATGAGCATAACCGCCATACATATAATTATAAATTTTTTCATCTATAGTTTCTCCTTATCTATTGTTTTTCTTTCATTCCTATTACTACACGTATTGCATCATTAGGACAATTAGATATACACTCACCGCATCTTATACATTCTAAGCTATTCGGATTTTTATATACCTCTACATCTAGCTTGCATTTTTTACCACATATTCCACAGCCTGTACATTTATTATTATCAACCTTATATCTGTATAACGAAATAGGATTGAAGAAAGAATATATAGCTCCTAGTGGGCATATAAATCTACAAAAAGGTCTGAATATAACAATTGATAATATAATAGTAACAATGAGTAAGAAAACTTTCCATGCATATAACCATCCTATAGCACTTTGAAGCGATTTATTCATTAGAACTAAAGGAATTCCTCCCTCTAAAGTTCCTGCAGGACAAATGTATTTACAAAAAGTAGGATCTCCCATGCCAAAATCATTTACCATAAACATAGGAAGCAATATAACAAATAGCACCAATATTATATATTTCAAATATTTTAGTCCATGAAGCTTTTTATTAACCTTAAACTTTGGTGATGGTATTTTGTTTAGCAATTCTTGAATTAAACCAAACGGACAAAGCCACCCACAAATAAATCTCCCAAAAAAAGCACCAAAAAACATCAATAAACCTATAACATAATAAGAAAATTTATATTTAACACTTGATATAACTGCTTGCAGAGACCCTATAGGGCATGAACCTAATGCACCTGGGCATGAATAACAATTAAGTCCAGGTACACATATATGCTTGCTATTTCCCTTGTAAATAGTGCCATCTATAAATCCTTTAAAATATCCATTTGTTCCTATAGCAACTATAATTTGAACAATCTTTCTCTTTAACCTATCCAATACCTATACACTCCAAACATATATTTATTGATTTTATAAAAACTTTTGCCACTTCTCCTCTTGAAATACCCACTAGAACAAAAATTATACTTAACATAATTAATCCTATTTGTACGTATTTTTTATTGTTTTTCATTTAGCAGCTCCTTTCACTTTTAATACTACTATCTATATTTATTAATTACCTACATCTTTTAAAACTTCATTGATTATTTCAAGATACTCTTCATAAGAATTCGCACCTGCAATATGTGTTTTTAATATATTTCCTTCTTGGTCAATAAAAATAGAAACTGGAACATAGTCAAATTTAGATACTATTTCATCTATCAATGACTTGTCTGGAATAATATTAGTATAAGTCAAACCAATTTTCTTAACAATATTTTTAGCTTCTTTTTTATTTTCATCTTCTTTAACACCAGTTACAATTCCTACTAGATTCACATCTTTTTTGGAAATTTCTTTGTACAGTTTTTCTAAATCTGGCATTTCCTTAATACATTTACTACAATGAGTTCCCCATAAATGTAGCATTGTCAATTTATTTCGTTTAAATAATTTTTCTGTTATTTTATTACCGTTTAAATCTTCTGCTTCAAAGGATACTAGTTTTTTACCAGCTACTGAATTTGTTTCTAGCTTTAAAGCCTCTTCTTCTAAATTAACAAATTCATCTTCATCCATAAAATGACGCTTATAATATCCATCAATATCAAACGAAATACTTCCATCTGGTTTAATTTCTATAAACATAAAGCTTATTATACCTAATAATATCACTATGGTTAATCCTATTACTATCTTCTTTTTCATTGTTGACACTCCTTTTTTATATTAGATATTTTCATTTATAATCATATTAAAATTATAGAATAAATATCTTAATAAAAACTGTAGCTAAATCTTAAGATTTTCTTAATATGTCTTAGGAAAACTTGTAAGGTATAGTAATTAATTAGAGATATTAATGGGAATTTAGGAGAAATGAGTAAATATAGCTGAGAATTCACTACATTATAAAAATCTCTCAACTCAAGATTTTCATAGGTTATATAATTCTTTTATAGATAAGCTTTGAATGAAATAATACACTTATAAACCATGCAGGAATCTTTCTCTTACACTAATGTTCCTTAGAAAGAAACCCTGCATGGCTCCTAGTAATTATGCTAGTTATTTATTAAACAGTTTCTTGATTCTTATATTATAATACTGAAAATATTGGCATTGAACTCAATTTAATAATTAATTGTGTTGTATGAAATTAGATAATTATACATGGAATAAGCTAACGTGTCCCTCATTAAGCGTGAGATAATATTGGAAACATTGATTTTCCTATGATATTGTTCCCTTTTACAAATAATGTTGTATCTTCTTCATTTAATATTTCAATAGAATATGATTCATCCTCTAAAGGAGTAAATCCTAAAGTTACTGTCATATTTTCTTGATTTACTAACTCATTAATTACAATTTCTAAATTAAAATCTTTTTCACTAAAGACATCTTGTAAATATAATTTATTGCCATCATATCCTGCAACAACAGCAATATCTAAATCTTTAATATAATAAATATTATCTTTCATAAATGAACTACAATAGAACATAATAAGTCCAAAATTATCTACCATAGATATCTTTGAAATAGGAATTGCATTTGAAGCTAATCTAGTAAAGGTATTTTTATCATTTTCGTCATTCATATCAAGTTTCCTAATTACATAAGCTGTTTCTTTCTTTTTTAACTGTTTTATATATTGATATTCATCTGCTTTTTTAAATCCATATTTGGGATAAAAGTCAAGCACACTATCATTTGCAAATAAATATATTAAGTCACTACGTTTTTCATACTCCTTAAATACAGTCTCCATCAAATACGTAATTAATCCTTGATTTCGATATAATTCATCAGTCATTACTGT
Organism: Abyssisolibacter fermentans; assembly: GCF_001559865.1. Classification (NCBI taxonomy): domain Bacteria; kingdom Bacillati; phylum Bacillota; class Clostridia; order Eubacteriales; family Clostridiaceae; genus Abyssisolibacter; species Abyssisolibacter fermentans. The sequence goes on along the minus strand of NZ_LOHE01000045.1, from coordinate 73,628 downwards.
TCCGATTTGTATTGTATGCTTTAACTCTCCATTGACCAAGAAATCTATTGTATTAACTGAAACATTTGCTACTATTACATCATCACATAGCAAAGAATACGGAATGTATCGTTCTTGCCAATATCCCTGCTGATACCATTGTTCAAAATCAAATCCAAAAGTTTTTCTTGTTAATTCATTAAAACTTTTTCTAAGCTTATCATCATCTTTATAATTCTTTACTAAATAGTACCTTTTATCATTAATGACTAATTCCTTTCTCTCGTTCATATTTCGTATCCTCCATATAATCTAGTATTATCTCTTTCACTTAAAGCATAATCAATTTCCATTGCATACTTCTAAAATAAATCTATCATAACAATTTTAATATAACAACCTCAAAAACATTTCAGAAATAATAATGAGAAAAGCATCTGCTTTTCTCATTATTATAGTTTTAATCTGATAGCTTTCTCTTTTCTTGAAGAATAATACGCTGTATGCTTTTCTTAGATAAATAGTATTCAGAAGCGAGGACTTCAACAGTGATACCATTTATGTACTTTTTATATATGGTAGTATTTCTTATTTTAATCTCATTTTTAGTATTAGTATTTTCACCCCATGCTTTTCTATTGGAGTTTTTTCTTGGTATGTAAATATACTCACCATCAACATATTTTTGAATTAACTCAATAATTTCTTGTGGTAATATATTTTCAGCTTTAACATAGCTCATAATGCTCCTCCTAATAAAATACAATATAAGGATTGAGCAAAGGCTATTATTAATCAATTTTTATTATGCAATAGCCTTTGCTATGCATTAATAACATATCTTCTCATACAATAACTTCCTTTCTGCTTTATTCATTGCTTAATCTTGGATTCGGTAATAAAATTACAAAATCTCAATATTACTCATTTCAATTTTTATATTTACATAATAACATAATCTCATTTATTTTAATACTTTTTAGAATGCACATTGAGTCTTTATAATAAATGAATATTGTTATATTGTATACCCTAATCATTATAATAACAGAAATAATTACGTAATAATTGCAACACACCGTTTCAACAAGGTGGGGGAACTTCTTGCGCCTTGTTTTATTTACAACCATATATATTGTCAAAAACATTTTAAACCCTGACAAGTATATGTCAGAGTTCTTATTATATTATGTAATTGGAGGTGTTGTTAATGAACGTTGCATTATATTTATATGATGGTTATTTTGAAACAGAAATATGTATCCCTACATTGTTATTTAAAAATGAGAATTTATTTACTATTTCAAGTGACCAAGAAGTTATTACATGTGTAGATGGAAAAAGGGTACTTATTGATAAGAAAATAAATGAAGTAAAGCCAGAGGAAATTGATGTATTGATCATCCCTGGAGGTAAAGCCATCATCAAAGAAGACATTCTTGCATTGATTAAATCTTGTGAAGAAAATGGTACTATTATTGGTGGAATTTGTGGTGGTGTTGATTATATGGCACATGCTGGTGTTTTATCTAGCAGAAGCTTTACAGGATATTATCAGCAAAACGAGACTTATGACCATTTACCAACAAACGGTACTTTAACTTATTCAATGTATGAAAGTGATAGAAAAATAGTTTCAGCAAAACCAGAAGCCTATTTAGAATTTGCTCTAGAACTCTATCATTTAGCTGGATTTGAAGTTAAATCAGTAGATGGGTACATCGAATGGTTCAAAAGTCCTTTTTGTTGGAAAAAGTAAATCTGTAATATAAGTTCAATTCCAATTCAAGAAATATAACTTAATAAATCAATTAAAATCTATTGAGTAAGTTAAAAAAGCAGGCAATTAGTTTATAAAATAGCCTGTTCTTTTATATAGTTGAAAATTACTTAGCTATTTTCTTCTTCATATTTTTCCAAAGAAACAATATAGATAAATGCACATAAAAGCAATATAAATAATAAAACACTTATTATAATCTTTTCTGCTATATGCATATCGTTAGTTGTTATAAGACTATATATTATAGTTTGAAAAAATATTAATACTATAAACCAATTAGATGGTACTAGTTCACTTTTACAGTTGCTACACTTTATCCTTTTCTTTTTACCTTTAGTTAGTTTATCGTTTATACTTATAGTTTTTTCTCCACATACTGGACATTTTAAAGTCATTTTATCAACCCCTATAACAAACAAATTTAAGCATAGGCACATTACCTGCTCTTAAATACTAGAGGTCAATGTCCCCTGATGAAAAATCATTTTCCATGTACCATTAATAAATTTCCATATAGAGCTACGAAGCGAATATTTAACCCTGATTATTCATATGACTTTGAATAGTGTGCTGTATAATTTTGAATTAGAAGATTCCAGTGAATTCGAAGGCATACCGAGTTGGTATGTCGAGAATTTAATGGAAATCTTATAATCAGAAGGATGCAGTAAAATATTTGATTTTCTATGAATAATCTGGGTTTAATATTTTCATCTATCTCATCATGTTTAATTATTTTATATGTCGCTAATATACATTCACTAGACAGTTGTTTTATAGCAAAATCTCTTATTTCCCACTTAATTTCATATAAATTACTCTCTGCAATAAAGATATCACCTTTGTAATAATGATATATGCTTCCAGAACTACAAAATTCAAAAAAATCCTCAGCCACTAATTCGCTTATTTTTTCTTGAGACATCCTAATTTCAGGCTTCAATAACTCTTTTTCAAGTTCATATATTTGTTTTTCTAGTGATTCCATCTTTAGTATTCACCTCTTTTATATACTTAGAATTAAAAACTTTCATCATTACGCAATTCTGTCTTCAAATGATTTTACATAAAACTACTTATTCTTTAATTTTAAACATTAACTATTTCATCTAGATTTACATCATAGATTTTTTCTCCCGTTCCTTTTCAATAAATATTATATATTTTCGTATGCTATTTTTTTAAGTAAATCTCTAATCTTAAATACCCTATTTAAAAACTTAATTCATAATATCCAAATAAAGTGTCTTGAATCAATATATTTATTGAAAAGTGTTTTAATATTTCTATAAAATCAAAAACTAAACTATAGTAGTGAAATATCATAAAAATCAAAATTATTTACAAAATAAAAAGCTTTTACATATCCCTACTAATCTAAAGCATTTTCAAGTTTTTTTGCTTTGCATTAATATTTAACGTACTTATAAAAAAGGACCTATTTAAAAATAAGTCCTTTTGCTCACTATTCTTCCACATATCCTGTAGTTGTATCTATTCCTACTGTACTTGTAGCACCATCCCAAGTTACACCAATATCAAATGCTTTTGCTATATCTCTTAATTTAAAATAGTTATTCTCATTAATTGTATAAGCTGTTAAAGTAATTTCTTGACCATCTTTGTATATCTTAGAAGTACTTAAAATAGTTGTTTTTTCTTGACCATCTCCAGCAACCATTTCTCCACCTACTGTAGTATACTCTTTGTTAGAAATTAAATTAATAGCCTTTTTAGTACCATCCCAAGTTACTTCAAATTGTTTTTCTGTTCCACTTACAACCTTTGCAAGGTCACGAAGTTTAAAATAGTTATTGCCATTTATCATATACGCGTCAAAAGAAGTTTCAGTACCATTTACTAAAACTTTTGATGCAGTTGGCTGAGCTGTTAATGTATCTGTAGTTAAGTCTGAATCAACTGTACCTTCATCTGAATCTGTTGTACCTTTAACTGTAATAATTGCTTGTGCAGCTCCTTCAATTGCTGCATACCTAAATATCACATAATAATCTCCAGGCTCAGTTAAAGTAACGCTACATCCAGGTAAATATTCTGGCATATCAACTTCATATTTATCAAGTTCTGTCATATCTATGGTTTTTTCTACATATTTCTTCATACCATTCTCATCTAAAGCCCCTGACTCATCAGGTACATACACTTTAACTTGACCTGATATTGGTAATGCCTTATCATAATCATACTCGTAGTTCTCACCGTTCTTAGTTAATTTATAAACATCAAATATAACTCCACCATCAGCTAATAACTTAACTGTTGCTGGCGATTCAGTAATAAGACCTGCATCCATTCCTTGATCAATTTTCTTTACATCAAATGTATCTACTACATTAGATACAGAAAAATGTGGATTAATCGCAGTTATTTCTTCTTCAGTCATGCCTTCATAAGTGTAACCTCTTACTTCGACAGTTTTGCTATCTTCTGCAAATACATTTGTCGCAAATACCATTGATAATATCAATAATAGTGTTAAAATGTTACTTACTTGTCTCTTAGTTGTTAATTTTTTCATGCACTTTTTCTCTCCTTTAAGTCAACTTATTAAGTTTTAACATATTACAGTAATATTATAACACTTTTTGTTGATAAAGCCATAAAAATTTCATATATTTTCTTATGTTATTAAATTATTGTAATTTTGCACATAAGTCATTATACATGTATACAACAATTTCGCTAAATATTGCCTTGTCATGGTACAATATGAAGCTTTTAAAAATACAAGTATAAACGTTTTAATTAATCCAAAGGATTACAAAAAAGTATATCTTCAAACGGCTTATGGTTTATTGTAGCTACAGGTGTTACTAACCAAGTAGATATTGATAATATTACAAAATCTTTATCCAAAGTAAGCTGAACAGAGCTTCATTGCCTTGAGGAAATAATTAAGAATTATCTGATTGCTTTGGGATATGATGATGTGGAATTTTAAAGGGGTCGTCTCAAAATGGCAATTTGCGACAGTCCCTTTTTGGTGGTTGATATTAATATTAATGTTTTTAAAACTACACTTATTCATGGCATGGTCTTAAAATTCCAGGAATAAGTGCAAAATTACGCTTATTGTAACTACTACACCTAATGTATCGTTCTAGAATATGGATGATTCTAGAAATTTATTTCCTAGTTTTTGATTTACCCCTTTTTAAGAAATGAATTATCAATGCAAGAATGGGAAAAATAATGAACAAGTTAAAAAATATCCACGGCGTTACATTCATTCCAATATGTAAATGTTGTGGATAATCTTCTGCAATAATTATAGAGGCAATAAATATTAATATGCCAAATGGAATAGATAGCCATTTAACGTTAGTATTCTTTACTTTTAATAATTGTGCAGTACCAAGCATTGCAGCATACAAATGTAATGTTATTTTAAAAAACAACCCTAACATAAATGCTAAAATAGTTAAAATATCTATACGGTCAATAAAACCTACTTTAACAAATCTCATTGCTTCAAGTAAAGGGAACAATGAAGACAAAGCAAAGTCTACACCAAGAGTTGAAATAATCATTATAGTATTAAAAGCCAATATTATACCAATAAAAATGATAGCATATATTGTTGTAGTTCTTACTTTCTCTGGTTTATTTACAAAAGGAAATATCATAGTAAAAATAATACTTACTCCAAATGGGAATTCAACGCCTAATGGAAATATTTCCATTAAAATAGGTTTAATACCACTTTCAAAAAAAGGTAAAATATTATTTAAATCAACTGCACCTTCTGTCATAAAAAGCAAAATATATTCTATTAAAAATATACAAAGATATATAGGTAAAGTTATTTGAGCCAATCTACATATATTCTCAATACCTGAATATACACTATATGTTACTACAACAGTAATTATTAATGTAATTACATATAGTGACGCTCTTGGACTTACTGTTACAAGAGTAAGTTCTCCAAATTCCCTTAAAATCCTTGCTCCATTATAGAAGAAACGAAGAATATACAAAACACAAATGATACTTCCTAAACCTTTACCAAATATTTTAATCATATATCCAACAAGAGTGTCATCAGGATATTCATAGAATAATGAGGTATATATTATTACTTCAACAATTCCAACTGGTATCCCAAAAATTAAGACTAGCCATGCATCTTGTCTTAACGTACCGCCTAACAAGAATAGAACAGCACTTCCCATTAATGAAAATGTCATTACAGCAAATAATTGTAATGCAGATATTTTATATTTCAAAAGCATTTCCCTCCTTAATAAGCAGGTTTTGAAATTACTCCTGGCCTTTTTATACTTGTTTTCACCTCAACTTCAAATAAAATATGGGAAAATATCTCATCCCATTCTCCTTTAATGACCTTCCATTTTTTGGGGTATTTTCTGTGGATAATCTCTCCAAAATTAAAAATATCCACATTGTAGTCTTTTTGCACTTTTTTTATTACATTTTTTATTTCTTTTGCTATAACTTTATTTTGTTCTTCTTCTAATTCTTCGAATATCTTATAATTATCCATAGGATCATATTTACCAGACATACATACAATATTACTACTCTGCTCTATATGAATCTTCATTAAATAATTACTTTCATCAATTATAGGGTTTATTCTGCATTTAGAATTTAATATTTCAAGAGTAATTTTGTCCTCTTCGTTTTTAGGTGAATTAACAACAATATCCCCTGACTTAAGTCTACATTTAATCCACATCATTGCTCTCGATTCTTCTTTAGTCAAAAAACCAATCAATTTATCTCCCTTAAAAATTGCTGTATCCTCTACTCTAAATATTTTTCCATTATGAGCTATCTCAACATCTTTTTCCAAATAAATAACTCCTGTTGTAATCCCAACAGTTTTATTTGCTAGACCATTGTATATGTCCTTAAGATTAGTTATTGTTGTTAAACCTTTTTCAAATTGATTTTTAATTATATTTTCAACCGTATTTGCAGGAATAGTGTCCATAGGGGTTAATTGCTTAATAATTCCACTTGCTTCCCCTTTAGCGACAAGTACAGGTGTATTTGGTCTAATCTCATGCCCTCGTAAATTACTATCAATTATTAAATCTATGCCTTTTTGGGCAAGTTTTTCTCCAATAACAATAAACTTATTATGTGAAAAATAAGGTTCTTGGCCTAATGTTGATGTTAAATTATCGTAAGCTTTGTTTATAGTTTCTCCTACGCTAGTATATATAACTACTTCAGAAGGCAATGATTGTTTTTTGCCTCCACCATTTGTTGATCCACCTGTTTGTTCTCTTGAAATTTTTAACACCTGTATCGTTAACATATATTTATCATCTTCTGTATAATCATATCCTGTGCTTAAAACCATTGCATATTTTTCAATATCTTTTTTTGTTCTGCAACTAGAACATAATAACATTGTTACAAATACGATTATTAAACATAGATATTTTTTCATCTTTACCCCTCTTCTACTGTTACTATTTTCCTTTTAATTTCTTCCTTATACTTTCTATAAATAAAGATATTTTATACTTTCTCTTACTTCTGTTTATTGGCTCCCTATAAATGTTATCTTTTAATATGTCTGAATCTAAAGGTCCAAAAGGATATAGATAAGGAACACCAAAGGAACGTAAAGATAATAAATATATCAATAAAAATAATTGACCAGATAATAAACCTATTAATCCAAAACTCCCCCCAAGAAAAAGAAATATATATTTGGGAAATATCAAACTTCTTGTCAATTCTACAGAAGGTATAACATAACCAGTAATGCCTGTAACAGCAATAACTATTACCATAGGAGTACTTACTAATCCAGCTGACACAGCAGACTGTCCAAGTACTAATGCCCCAACAACACTTATTGCTTGCCCTACAGGTTCGGGCATCCTTATTCCAGCCTCCTTAATAATTTCATACGCACCTAGCATAAAAAAAGCTTCTACTAAAGTTGGAAAGGGTAATCCACTCCTTGCCTTTACTACAGTTACAACTAATGATGTAGGAATAAGCTCCTGGTGAAATGTACTTATTGAAACCCAAAATGCTGGTAATAACATAGCTAATAAAAAAGAAAAAAATCTAATTACTCTATCTATAGTTGCTAATATATAATTGTTATAATAATCTTCCTCTGCTTGGAGATGTTCAATAAAAGTACATGGAACGGTTAAAATAGTTGGACTCCCATCTATTAACAATGCAACCTTCCCTTGTAATATTTTTCTTGCTACAGTATCTGGTTTTTCAGTGTGAAATATTGTTGGAAAAACATTTAATATACCACCATCTGCTATGTATTCTTCAATGTATGATGAATCTACAATGGAATTTGCATCTATTTTTTCTAACCTTGCTCTAACTTTTTCTATAACTCTTTTATCTGCAATATTATCTAAATAAACAATCTCTATATCCGTTTTAGTTTGTTTTCCAATAATAAAATATTCTACTTTTAAATGAATACTCTTAATTCTTTTCCTTAATAAACAAACATTTGTAGTTAAGGATTCTGTAAAGCCTTCTCTAGGACCTCTAATATTCGTCTCTATAGGTGGCTCACTAATATCTCTCTTTGGTGGGTTTTTATAATTCAATAATAAAGCATAATTAACTCTATCTATTAATAACACTGCTCCACCTTGTAGTATTGTTTTAATAGCAATATCCATTTTAGTAGTTATATCATTTTCATTGATACCAAGTAAATATTTAAAGTGCTTTTTATTTTTAATCTCACAATTATTATTAGTTAGCTTATTTATTACTGAAAATTCAATTACTTCCGTATTTACCATTCCCTCGATATATATGAGAACTGCTTTAAATTTATGGTCATCTCCAATATTTAATTGTCTTATAACAATGTCATTGCAATTATCAAAAGCCTTTTTTATAATATCAACATTAGATACAATATTTTTAAAAATTTTCATATTAGTAATTTCAAATCTATTATTTGATTTATCCTTAATACTATTTCCAAGATTATTCATATTTCCACCATACCCCAAAAACAAATTATAGTAATATTATTATCTATAAAAATAATAATATTACTATTACTAAAAAGCGTTTTGAAAATTTTTGAAAACAATCAAGTACACTAGTAATTCTGTTATTAAAATAACTTAAGGATTAAATTCTCTACTCAAATCAATTATTATTTATTTCTTCAAGAGGAAATGTTACTTGCCAATTCCCCTCTGTATATAATCCACTCGTAACAAAAGTTCCATAAAGCGAATATTGACCAATTTCTGATTGGGGGATGTCGAATACATATTCCTCATAATCAACTCTACTATCACTATAAATATTCTCAACAAAACCAGCCTTATAAACACATTGAATTTTTTGTCCGTTCTTATCTCTTAAGAAAAAGTATCCATGATTATCCTTAGTTAAATTATCAATAACAGATGTTTGAATATGAAGCATGCCATCTACATATCCAATACCTGTGAAATCAATGCCCTCAACTGGGAAATTCATTGGAGCAAATGGAACAAGAACTTTAGCCTTGCTTTCGTGGTTTGCAAAATATTCTTTGTATTTGGGACCACTACCACCCCTTAGTGAAACTTGCTTTGTTGATTGTGTACTTATAATAGTTGTTAAATCTACTGCAATCGGTATTTCATTATACGTATGTTTATCACTGATAAATTCTCTAACAGAAAAAGTTATTTTATCACCAGCAATTTTTTTGTTACCCCACTCTGTTATAGATATGAGAAATGTTGCTGTTTTTGTTATCTCGTCATATTCAATAAGCTGACAAGTTGCAAAACTGTCGAATGGTCGATTAATAGAATAACTGTCATAAAGGTCTGTAGTTTCATCAACACGCTCTCCGATAAGGTCTTGCATTGTAATGTAAATTTCAGCTATATTATTATGAATATATGCTGATACAACCTCTATTTTGATACCATTATCCTCGCAGGATTTTTGCACAGGCATAAAAAACTGTGCAACAGTTGGAGAAACAAAATACATGAGTTCATAAACAGCAGGCACATTAACAGCAACTACAGGTGTCACAGTTAAAACAAGTGCTATAAGCATTGCCATAATTACAATAGGTTTACGAAAAAAGATTTTCATTTTATTTGTTTCTCTTTTAGGCTCATCTATTGATTGAATAATTTTATTTACAAGCTCTTGGTCGGGAGAAATTTGTTCGTTCATGTTACTATAGTTTTCTCTAAACATTATAACCCTCCTTCAAAATTTCTTTCAGCTTATATCTTGCACGTGTAAGCTGTGTTCTGATAGTAGATGGTTTTTGATTTAATGTTTCACTAATTTCTTCTATGCTTAAATCCTCATAATAAAACAGGTGTATTACTGCTCTATACTTCACTGGCAGTTTTTGAAGTTCATAGTGAAGATTAGTTTCTTCCTTTGTTTCAAAAACAATGGTTTCATCTAATGGCACTATTTTTTTCCTCCAAGAAGATGTCCACATTTTTTTACAACAGTTGATAGTAACTCGAATAAGCCAAGCTTTTCTATGTTTCTCTGTTTCAAACCGTGGGGTTTTTTTGATGTATCGAAAAAAAACTTCTTGATAAATATCATCAGCACTGCTTTTATTTCTTGTCTGTGAAAAAGCTAATCTATAAACCATATTGGAATATGCTTTTATAACACTTTCCAAACAATCATCCGTACGCAATGATTGTTGTTCCATAAGCTGAACCCTCCTTTCACTATGAATACCCTTTAACACCTCAAAAAGCTACAAAATTTGAAAATATATTTAAATAACTGCCAATTGGCAGTTAAAAAAATTTTCCTTAAGATGAATTTTCATATGTTATTTTACAACAAATAGTTGTTTATTTAGAGATTTTTATGTTTATACCACTAATTATTTTTAAAATACATTGTGAGATTTACATCTCATCACCAGAAATTGAATTTCTGCCAGCTAATCATCCTCGAAATCTTTGTTCCATATACAATCAATATATGATTCAATTATATTTCTCATAGCTTTTACCTTCTTTCTTTAAAAATATTACCTATGTTTAAAGAATACTTTCTCTTTAAGGGTAGAGTCAAGACTTCAAATTAAAATTGTTATTAAAATATCTTTCAAATTACATTATTTTTGATAAGTTGGAAACAAACATTTAATGTAGAATTTTTGATTAATGATGGATTTAAATGATAATTATTGAAGTGTGTTTGTGTTTTGTGTGATATAATCATTATTGCTTAAAACAACGTGGAAAGGTGAGTGATAAAATGTGGGTAGTTATAGTATTTTTCATTATTCTATTTATTATAATACTCATTATTGCATCAAAAAAAGATGTAAATACTGAATTACAAGAAGCATATGCTAGTTTAGAAGAGTTAAAAAAACAGCATAGACTTAAAAATGGAGTTCCAGATTTCTATCTTGAAGTTTTATATTATGGAGGACATCCTTTATTTGATGCTAAATCTTACAGCTGGTCAAATGGCTTCAATAAAGAACAATTTAATCAACTACTTGAAACTATTGAATCTGATAATATATTTATTAACGAAGGAAGAAGTATGCAATTTTATTTGTGGATACAGCAAAACATCTTATATTTATTACATACACATACAAATGGAGTTGAAAAACTTTCTTTAAATATTAACAATATTTCATGCTTCTATATGTATGGAAATGTTTATAATGAACTTAAAATTGAAGGAGGAGGCTCAATATATTATCCCTTTGATTATATTGAACCAATAAGTAGCCATAAATCGAAAGCTGATGATAGAAAGGTAGTCGTAGAATACAAGTACAGTAATAAAAAATGCAGTATGATGTTTAATGGTACTTTTTATGATCTATTAATGAAAAAAATACCTGAAAAAGAATTGCAGAGAAATAAGTCAGATTCTAATAATAATATAGCGAATAATGTATATGATGAACTTAGAGAATTAAAAAATTTGATGGAAGAAGGTATTATTTCAGAAATTGAATTTAATCAAAAAAAAGAAAAGTTATTAAATAAAATATAGTATTAATAGCAAAAACTCAGACTTTCTGTACTTGAAAACGGGCAATAAGTTGCCCGTACATACTATCGTAATTTCTTGCTCCACTTTGTTTGCACTAAATTATGAACACCCTCTTAATCACAATCATTATTTTTAATCCTTTTCACAGTAAAAAAAAATTTCTTTCTCTTCAAAATGAAGAATAGAATATATAATTTGTTCTATACCTATATATGCTTTGAATACCTATCAGTAGCTTTATTACCACATTAATCTTTTATTTTATCACAATTTACTTCAAGTATTTTGCATAATTCTTTTATAGAAGAACAATTATTACAAGTTATTTTTTCAATATCCAAAGATTTTACTAACCCAGAAACTTTTGACCCTTTTGAATACACTTTATTAGCTTTTTTAAAAAGATTACACAACTTTTCATATCCATTTAAACCAGTAACTTTAGTTTTTTCAGGTAACCTTAGATGCCTTTTTAACCCTTTAATATCACATAAAATCCAATCCTCTATAGATTTCTTAGCTTTAATATGATAGACATTGTTAACTTTAAGCTCTCTTAAACTTTTCTCTATTTTCTTCCTATCAATAGGAGGCTTTTTGTGAGCCCCAAAAACATCCGTATCATAACAAAGAAAGACTGTAAAATCAATATTGGGATTTTCTTGTAATAATTTTTTGCAATATCCTGACGCTTTATTTTTAAAGTTTCCAATACCTTTTAAATTTTTTACTACTATCTTCTTGAAATCAAATTCCCTATTTCCATTTTTTCGTCTTAAAAAAATTTTTATTTCTTGGTAAATTTCTGCGTCTGTTTCCCCTTCTACAAAAATAATTATCCCCCTATCCATAATTACTCCTCCAAAAAACTATTTAATTCTTCTATATCATCAATCGAGCCATTCATCTGTTCAAATATATAATCACCAGTTGACATCCCATACATATCAGCCATTTTAGTAATCTTTTTCTTTGATGACTTCTTTATTTTAGAAAAATTAGCTAAACCCTTACTATTTGGTATGCCTACAAAAATATCATCTAATTCCATATATTGAACAATGTATGGAGAATGGCTGGATAATATAATTTTTAAATTATCCGAAGCCAGTTGAGATAATATATTAATAAATCTATTAAATAAACTAGGATGAATTGAATTCTCTAATTCTTCAATTGCAATAATTTGAACACTGTTAATTTCAGCTAAAACTATATATGTTAAAAATAAAAATATTCTTTTTGCTCCCGTTGATAAATTTGTGAATTCTAAAACCGTCTCGATATTTTTATCTTTAACAAATATTAAATAAATTTCATTTGAAATTTTATATGGAGCATTTTCTGGAATATCTCCAATTATTTCATTTCCTTTTAGAATTTCTTCAACAACTATATCCTCAATATTTGGAAATAAATCTATAAAAGTATTTTTAATTAATTCATATTTATCAGGATACTTTTTCTTTATTGTGTATATCACTCTAGGAATATTTTCTGCATTTGAAATATCTAAAACATTTTTCCCCTTTTTTTGTAAAGGATTAAATTCAAATGAATTTGTCGCATCAAATGAACGATTAATATAAAAATTTATATTATTAATTGCTTTTACAATATCTAAATAGAATAAATCATCATATGCTAATAATTTATTAATAATTAAACTATCATCATCAATCAAAATTTTCTTATTGTTTCTTCCAGTTTTTGATGTTTGATAAGTTGCTTTTTTATCTGACCTACTAAAGTATGTATTATATTTTTGACCTTTTGAATTTTTCTTAAATCTTAACTTTTCACCATGTATTTTTTTAGTAGAATCTTCTTCATCACTCTCCCACTTAAAACAATAACTGTATTCAACCAAATAGGCGTCTCCCTTAACTTTGATTTCAAACTCAATTAAAAAAGAATAGGTCTCATTACTCATATTTTTATTAACTGGAATTACAGATAAATATTCCATCATATCCGACTTTACAGAACTATTATTTTTAATAAAATCTATACCAAAGTCAATTGCATCTAATATATTTGATTTACCATAGTTATTTATAGATACTAATGCATTTATAACATTGAAATCAAAGTTTATTTTTTTTATGTTTTTGAAGCCTTGCACCTCTATTCTCTTGACTTCCATAATCTCACTCCTTTTTGGTAAAATAATTCTTCTATCAATTATCATTGTAGCACTCCTTTCAATAATACGCAATATTTTGTTGCATTTATTTTCACGATTTATTTGTTTTGTTATGTATTATATCCATAAACGTTACTAATTATTACTTTTTATTAATTGTAATGTTCATTATTTAAAATCCATTTGAATTATTTCAACGTTATCCCTTACAAAATTGTTAAGAATATTGGATAGCCTTTCTTTAATTGTCATTAAAGAGTTTTTAAAATGACACCTATATATATAAAAAACAAGTTCTACTTATAACACAGAACTTGTTTTTTTATTTCTAATTTTTAAAGACTTTTTTAGCAAATTCGCCCAATTTTTTTAATACCCACTCTTAATACTGTTATGAAATCTTCCTCCACTCGTTTACTAAGTATGTACATCCTCTTAATCACAATCCTCATTTTTAATTCTTTTTATTAATAAAACAATTTTCTGTCTCTTCAAAATACAGAAAATGTGCTAATACTAAAATTATTAATAAGTATTTAATACTTTGCTTACAAAGCTGTTAAATGTGTTAAGATACACACTTATAACAAAATGATTAGCATTTATTTTTATAGATTTTAAAATCTATAATAAATGCTAACCATTTGTTAAAAATCATAAAGACTTAATAAATTTTGTGATAATATAAAAAGTTATATTATAATACAGTAGTATAATGTTCTACACTTGATATTATTAAGTTTTTAATCTATATAACCCTTATCCAAAATATCTATTAAGAAGCCCTCTAAAAGCAGAACCATGCCTTGCTTCATCCTTGCACATTTCATGCACTGTGTCATGTATTGCATCATAATTTAATTCTTTTGCTCTTGTAGCTAAATCTTTCTTTCCTTTACAAGCACCATGTTCTGCATCTACTCTCATTTGTAGGTTTGTTTTTGTATCAGCTACTACTACTTCTCCTAATAATTCTGCAAATTTAGCAGCATGTTCTGCTTCTTCGAAAGCTATTCTTTTATACGCTTCTGCTATCTCTGGGTATCCTTCTCTATCTGCTTGTCTGCTCATGGCAAGGTACATTCCTACTTCTGTACATTCTCCCATAAAGTTAGCTCTTAAATCTTCAACTACTTTTTCATCTAAACCTTTTGCTATACCTATTTTATGCTCGTCAGCCCATACTAAATCTTCTACTGATTCTTGCTCAACAAATTTATCTGCTGGAACGCCACATTGAGGGCATTTTTCTGGAGCATTTTCTCCTTCGTGAACATAACCACAAACAGTACATACAAATTTTTTCATTTTACATTCCTCCATTTTATATTTATATTTATTTAGTTTTGCTGTATTTTACAGCTTTTGCATACACCTTTTAAATAGAAATGGTACTCATCAATATCAAACCCTTCTAGGTCTTTGATGTGTGGCATTTCTAACCTGAAATCATATACTCGTTTACATTTCCTACATTTAAAATGTCCATGAAACGAAGTATCTGCATCATATCTTGTTTCATTGTCTTCAATATTTATTACTATGACTATGTTTTTTTCAACAAATAGTTTCAAAGTATTGTACACTGTTGTCTTCGATAATGTTGGAATTTCGCCAACTAGTTCTTTGTATATCATATCAACAGTCGGATGATTCTTATATTTAATCAAATACTCAAAAATTTTTATTCTCTGATATGATGGCTTTATGTCATTGCTTTTTAGATAATCTTCAATATTATTAATTTTAAAATTCACCTTAATCAAACCCTTCAATTTATATTATCTAAATCCTAAGATGTAACAGAGTTTTTATTGTAATCATTTTAAATTTGTAATGATTACAATATAATGATAATATAAAACAACTACTTTATCAATATGTTTTTTGTTTTTTGTAGTCGTTTTAGTGGCTTGTTAATTTATATATACCCACAGTTATAATGATTAAACAAAAAAAATAAAAATTTTTTTATTTTTTTAATATAAGTACATGAAACTATCTCCAAATGCATATGAGATAGTTTCATAACCACAGTCATTTATTTATGATTCATTTTCGCAAGCTTTTCATTACCTCTCTTAAAATTACCTGTGATCTTAGCCATTATAAGCTGCGCGTGTTCTTCATTAGTTTTTTCTATACGTTTCATAAACTTGGTACTTTCTTTACCTTTGAGTATTTTTATCTGTTTATTGTACCAGAATATAAATACTTTGTTATCCTTAGTTATTTTATACGAAAAAATTTCTTCCATCTGTAACCCAGATTATTCATAGAAAATTAAATACTTTTTATAAATGAACCTCATTCTTCGAATGAAAAAGCGATTCACATAAAATCACAGATTTTAGTTCTCTGCTCATGATTAGAAGATGTCCATTAAATTCTCGACATACCAACTCGGTATGCCTTCTAATTCACTGAAATCTTCTAATTCAGAAACTTACAGCATATTATTCAAAGTTATACGAATAATCAGGGTTTAACACTCCCCTTTATTAAATGCAAGCTTATATTTATTATCAATATATTCAATTATTTATGAGCAACTAAAATTGCTTGATTCTCTTGTTTGAGTATAACCTTTATTTTCTTAAAACCTGCTTTTTTTAAAAGTTCTTTTTGTTTTTGTAGTGTAAATGGTATGTCAATATGATATAAATCTCTATTTTCTTCTTTTACTGTATTCATTAATTCCTGGTATATTTTTAAACATTCATTTTGCTCCTCATCACTAACTACATAATCCCCTTCTATATACAATCCATCTTCTTTTAATGACTTTCTAATTTTTTTATATATTTCTATCTTTGGCTCTTGCAAAAAATGATGCATTGTCATCGATGATACTATATAGTCATAATAGTTATCAGCTATATTACATATTAAATATGAATCTACTATAATTTTTATATTAGCTGCTTTAGCTTTGTACTTTTTCATCATCTTGTCTAACATTTCTTGTGACATATCTATACCTGTTATCTTTGCATTTGGAGCTTTATTAAAAATACCTTCTAACTCAATACCTGTTCCACAACCCATATCTAATATTTCAACTTCATCATTTGTTTGTTTTATTGGCTGTGATAATAAACTGTAATACTTGTCAAAATTTTCGACTGTTTCTCTCATATAATCATCATAAGTTTCTGCCCTCTTATTAAAAAAATCACTCATTTGTTCAATATTACTCATATTTATCCTCTCCTTTTCTGATTTATACGTATATTGAGACTACTTATTTTTATCAAAAAATAAAAAGGCATACGAACATATTGTTCAGTATACCCTTTAAAATTTATATGAAATCCTATGATTTCTCTGTAAAATATATTTAAAAACAAAATCTTATAACAACGGAAGCAATTACGTAGTAATTGCAACACACCGTTTCAACGAGGCGGGAGATATGCACACCGCACTAAATCTAATCGGTACCCGTCACCTATAGAGGTTGGGGGACATCTTTCGCCTTGTTATAATAATTTTGCAGATAGACTTTGTTAAAATATATAATCAAATTAAAAATATTATTCATTTATTAAAAGGGGTTTTACTGTTGTTCTAAACTTACATAAATCTAAAATTTGCACTACAAAAAAACAGTAGTTACTGCCTAAAAGTAGTCAAAATACGTATTCAAATTTTATTAGAATTTAAGATTTATAAGTATAAAACAACCTTTTTCATAAAGATTCTCCCTTTATAATAAATTATATTTACATTATAACATATAATTACTATTTTCCCAACTCTGGAACATAACTCTTTAATATCTGTAAATTTCCTTTTATTTTATACTTTCCTAATGTAGCAGGTATCAATATGCTATCTCCTTTAGCTAACTCTACAACACCTTTATCATATGCTATTTGCCCTTTACCTTCTATACATGTATAAATATAAAATCTTTCTACGTCACTTTCCTCTTCCATTTGCGAATGTATCTCGAATTTTTCTAAAACAAAATCTTTACACTTACATAACTCCGTTTTACAGAAACCATCATAACTGATTTTTTTACCTTCTACTCTTTGACCTTTTAAATCAAGATTTACAACCTCTAAGCCTTTTTTAATATGAATTTCTCTGCCTCTATTATAGTCATATAATCTATAAGTTGTATCGCTATTTTGTTGAATTTCTGCTATAACAACACCTTCTCCAATTGCATGAATAAGTCCGCTTTGTACAAAGTAAACGTCACCTTTTTTTACATATATCTTGTTAAGATGTTTTTCTAATTCACCTTTTTCTATTGCTTGTTTTAGATCATCTTTAGTACAACCTTCTTTAGTTCCTACTATCAAATTAGCACCCTCTAATGCTTCTATTACATACCATACTTCTGTTTTCCCAAGCTCACCTTCTACTCTGTGTGCATACTCATCATTTGGATGTACTTGGACTGATAGTTTATCCCTTGCATTTATTAATTTTACAAGCAATGGGAATTTATCAAGTGAGATTTTCGTTCCTACTAACGCTTCTTTCTTTTCTTTAATTAGAGCTTCTAAATTCATTCCTTTAAAGCTTCCATTAGCCACTACACTAGTTCCATTTTTATGACATGCAACGTCCCAACTCTCACCAATGTTACCTTGCTCGAAATTGTCTCTAAAAATCTCAAAATCCCTTCCGCCCCATATCTTAGGATAATACAAATTTTCAAACTTTAATGGGTACATTCTTCTTCATCCTTTCTAGTATAACTTTTATTGTCTTAAGACTAGCATACTCAGGTATTCAATTACTATGCTTAGTATATAATAATATATTTAAGCATAGCTTTAAATATCAATTTTGTCAAAATAATAGATATTTTCTGTATTATAAAAGAATAAAAATATACTAATAACAAATGTTTTAAATACATAAAAAAGCTGTAACAAAACTTTCAAGTTTCATTACAGCCTTATTTTTATATATTTATTTTTAGTTTTTGTACTAATTTAACTCCTAATATTCCCCCTAAAGTTAATGAAGGTAGGAATACCCATCCTGATAGAGACATGTTTGATAATCCTGAGTATAATGCTCCAACGTTACATCCTAAAGCAATTCTTGCACCATAACCCATTAATAAACCGCCAATTGCATAAAATATTATATCTTTAAAATTGAACTTGAATTTAAATGTAAAATGTCCAGCTAATAATGGTGCTAAAAATGCTCCTATAATTATACCCATATTTCTCATAGAACCAGGATCATTGAAGAAACCTGCTCTCATTGAATCCATTTTATTTGCAAACCATCCCCAGTCTGATACATCAACTACACCTATAGATTGATAAAACCAGCCTGCCCATTTAGCAAATATCGCTGTTACTCCCCAGCTTGTACCTGTTGTAACCAATATTGTTACAAACATTATCATTATAAATACTGCTCCTGTATAATAAGACCATCTTTTTACAAAGAATTTATGATATGTTTCTTTGCTAAATAATTTAAAATCTTTTTGCTCTGGTAATTCTTTTTCCCATTGATCGTATTCTTCAACTTTTAATGTATTTGCTTTTCTTCTACTACTTTCATATCTTTTAGCTATATAGTAAATTAACAAATAACCTGCTAATGATAATGCAACAGTTCCCATAAATCCAAATACATCTGGTAGATATAAACGTTTGTGGATTTTGAAGAATATACTCTGAGTCCACCAAGGCATATCATGAGCTCCCCATAATGCACCTGTACTAAAGAAGAATAATACTATCATACCTCTACCATATCCTTCACCTACATCAGTAAGTGTTCCTGAAGCACATCCACCACCAAGCATCATTCCTATACCAAATAATATACCACCTATTACAGTAGCTATATTTGCTGGTTCTACATAGTCAGATCCCGGTATAACTGCTGCTCCTGATTCAACTGCTCTATAGAATACATCTCCTCCATTTACATATGAACCATAGTGTATAGCAGCTGTTATTACTAAAGTTATTGAAAATAAAAACATAAGTCCTTTTGTTAAACTGCTATCTCCAGTTACATAGATCTTTTTTATTCCACCTGCAAAACCAAATCTTGATCTTTGCATAACATAACCTATAGTAAGTCCAATAATTAAATGTAATGCTAATCTATAATCTTTGCCATATTGATAAATTCCGAAAGCTATCATTGATGCTAATATAGCAAATCCTATATATACCTGATTTTTTTTCATATGTTTTATCACTCCTGTCAAATTATTAATGTTTCAAGTCCCCCCATAGGGGCGTTACAAAATGAGTAAAGTTCAAGGTTATTTACTCATTTTGTAACAATCTTAAAGGAAATTGTAATCTGTTACAATCGCTTCTCTATCTGTAGTTTGATCATTGAAATATTCATAGAAACATAATCCCATAAACCCACCAGAAATATTATAGACATTTTCAAATCCTAAGTGTTGTAACGCTAAAGTCATGTTATAGCTTCTTTGACCACTTCTACAATGAATGTAAATCGCTTTATCTTTAGGGAATTCGTCTAATCTTTGTCTAAATTGACTAAGTGGTATATTTTTAGCTCCTTTGATATGACTGTGATCATATTCATTTACTTCTCTTGCATCAACTATAAATGCTCCCTGCTCTAATAAACCTCTCACATCTTCAGCATGAACTTGCTTAAATGAACCGTTTAATAAATTAGATCCTACATAACCTGCAAAATTGACAACATCCTTAGCTGTTCCAAATGGTGGAGCATAACATAATTCTAAATCTCTTAAATCTTCAACTGTAGCACCAAACTTAATGGCAGTAGCTATTGCATCAACTCTCTTATCTACATTACCTCTACCTATAGCTTGAGCTCCTAATACTACACCTGTTGGTTTTTCGATTATTAGTTTAAAATGAACAGGTTCGCTTGCAGGCATTAATCCTACTTTGTCATTTGGTATGATTTTTACTACTTCATAGTCTAAGTTCATATTTTTTGCTTGTCCTTCTGTTAACCCTGTAGAAGCTCCATTATAATTAAAGCATTTGATAACTGATGAACCAATAAATCCAGTGTTTCTGATGTTTTTACCATTTATATGATCTGCTACTGATCTAGCTTGCTTTTGTGCTGGACCAGCTAAAGGTAATTTTATCATAGATTTTGTTAACGCATGGTAAACCTCTATTGCATCACCTACTGCATATATGTCTTTATCTTTTGTTCTATAGTTTTGGTCTACTTTTATAGCACCTGTAACTCCTAATTCTAATCCAGCATTTACTGCTAAATCAGTTTCTGGTGCAACACCTATTGCCATAACTACTGAGTTAGCAGATACTTTTTTACCTGATTCTAAAACTACAGTATTATTTTCAAATGATGCTACCTTGTCATTAACTATAAGATTTATTCCTTGGTCATGTAATTCCTTGTGAAGTATTTGAACCATATCATAATCAAATGGTCTCATTATTTGAGGCATAGCTTCTATCAAAGTTACATTGAAACCAGCTTCTTTTAAGTTTTCAGCAACCTCTACTCCAACAAATCCTCCACCTATTACTGATACATCTTTTGAATCCATATTTTTTACAAAAGAATTTAATTTTTTGATATCTACTACATTTCTTACTGAAAATACGTTTACTTTTTCAATTCCTGGTATGCTAGGTACTATCGCTTTTGCTCCAGGAGATAATATCAATTTATCATATGTCTCATTGTATTCTTCACCTGTCACGGTATTTTTAACTTTTACTTGCTTGTTTTCTCTATCAATTGATAATACCTCATTATTTACTCTTGCTTCTATTTTGTATTGTGATAAAAATTTCTCTGGGCACATTAAAACTAAATTATCTGATTTTTCTACTACCCCGCTTAAATGGTATGGTAAACAGCAA
Source organism: Abyssisolibacter fermentans (assembly GCF_001559865.1). Taxonomy (NCBI): domain Bacteria; kingdom Bacillati; phylum Bacillota; class Clostridia; order Eubacteriales; family Clostridiaceae; genus Abyssisolibacter; species Abyssisolibacter fermentans. The sequence goes on along the minus strand of NZ_LOHE01000045.1, from coordinate 51,847 downwards.
TTAGAAAATGATACATGTGGTCCTCTTTCAAACATCACTATTTGGTCATCTTCACTAAGTCTTCTTAATCTAGCAGCTGCTGATGCTCCTCCTGCAACTCCACCTACAATTAATATTTTTCTTCCCATAACTAGTCCTCCTATTTTTCATTATTTAACCTTGAATTTTTTGATATTTTTAATAGTAAACATAAACATTGCTATTATATTTATGGAACTCACTATAAACATTAACAAATCTGATGCATCAAATATTACATTAAAATTTGAAATACTAAACATCCCTGATAAAGAGATTAATATTATATAAAATAAAATTCTTTTATTTTCACTAATCTGCATAGTTGTATTTATAAAGTGAAATGACCCTAAAATAGTTGTAAAACCTGATATTATGAAGAAAATCATAATTATTGCTCCACCTAAATAACCTGTTACTGCTTTCACACTTGTAAAATACCCTGTTATCCTTTGATACCCATTCTGAGTAAGCATTATATTAGGTAAATTATATCTCCCATATGAAAAAACATATGAGGTAATTATAACTGCAACAACCACTGTCAATATTGTAGAAATTGTTTGTAATAATGCCTCTCTTCTTGGTGAATTATTACCATCTGAACTTGCCAAAGCACTTGTCCCTAAACCAGTTTCACTAATTTGTATAATCCTTTGAAAGCCTATTACTAAACCTATAGGAATCCCTATTGAAGCTGATTTAAAATTGATAAAATCTTTCCACACTAGATATAAATATTTTGGCAAGAAATCTATTGTTTTAACTAAAAATATTAAAAAGAACAAACCATATAAAATAATTATTGTAGTAATCATAGATGCTAAGCAATTTATAAAAAGCTTATGGTTTTTAGTTATAACTATTAAAGACACTATCACAATTAATGGAACAATAATGAACAATAGAACATTTAACTTGGGAAAACTATACCCAATATTTTCTGTCATGAAATTTTTAACTACACTTTGTATTCCTGTAAGCTGAAAACCTACAAATCCAAATGTATATAAAATAACCAAACATACTGTATATATTGATCCAGCTTTTGAATTTAAATTGTAATCTATAAATTCTCTAGGTGTTTTTTCTGTAATTCGTGAAAACAATACCTCACAGTATGTTATTGGCACTAATATAAACATTCCCAGAAATATCCATAGAACTATGCCTTCACCACCTACTCCATTACTTGAGTTTTTAAACATGGCTGCTAAAACTCCAATAATGGCACCTGTACCAATTTTTGATGATAGTGAAATAGATATTGAATTTTTTATTTTTGACCATTCCCACTTGTTAGCATCTCTATAACTTATCATATTTCTATATCTAATTGTTTGATAAATCACAAACATACCTAATAAAATAACTAGCGGTAAAAAAATATCCCAAAGATAACTACTAGTCATATTGATAAGATTTCCCATTATATTAAGTATGATATCCTCTCCTATCTACTTACATTCTCACTTTCTTTGTTAATTTTATCTCAATTCCATTATAATTCATAAATATTCATTAGCATAATAAACAAGAGTTATGTACTATAACTATTTCTTATAATGCATAGAAAATTATAAATTTTTATAATCGTGATAAATTAAATTTCCATCTTTTAGCGGTTAAATTCTATATAAGATTAACTAAATTTATAACTTACACTACTGATAAACATGAACATTATAGGATAAACAATATATTTATGGGAAATAATAAATATATTGCTGTATCATTAAATTTAGTTTACTTTTATTTAATTTAATGATAAACTTTTGTCTAGAACTTTTTATCAATTGAGGATGTGAGGATATGAATCTTGAATATCTGCAATCATTTTATACAACTGTCAAATGTAATAGCATTTCAAAGGCTGCTAAAGAATTGCATTTAACTCAACCCGGTCTTAGTATACAGCTACAAAACTTAGAAAAAGAACTTAGTGCTAATCTTTTAATTCGCAGTAACAAGGGCGTTGAACTAACTGAAGAAGGAAAAGTTGTATTTGATTATGCGAGTACCTTGTTATCTATACAAGGGAATATTGAAAGAGATTTGAAAAATTTAAAGCAAGAAAGACCAAAATTAATAATTGGTTCATGCAAGAGTGTTGGTGAGTACGCACTACCTTGTAGTGTATATACCTTTAAAAAACTTCATGAAGAAGTGGATATAAATATGGAAGTAAACAATTCCAGTGAAGTAATAGAAAAATTAAGAAATCATACAATAAATATAGGCATTATTCAATATGATCCTGCTATTAATGATATTAAAACTGATAAAATAATCTCAGATGAACTCTTTTTAGTTGGTAATTGTATTGGAACTCCTAATGAAATAACTATAAATGAATTAAAGGATATACCATTAATTTTACGAGAAAAGGATTCTGGTACAAGGTATTTAATAGAAGAAACATTAAATGAAAAAGGAATTGCAATTGATGATTTAAATATTCTTTATGATTTAAATTCACCTGAAGCAATAAAGTCATCGATACTTTCAGGTAAGGGCTATTCTTTTTTGCCAAAACTTACTATTCAACAAGAATTAAAAGGATGTTGTATCCAAACAGTCAAGGTAAACGACTTAATCATACCTTTTAATTATTATATTGCTTCAAGAGAAAAATATAAGTTTAACGAGTACGAAAAATTATTTGTAGATTTTATAATTTCAAGTAAAAGGGGCTTTTGTTAACAACAAATGCCCCTAAATTATCTCTGATTATTCATATAACGCCCCATAATATGCTATGAACTTCTACAGTATAAGATATCCATGATCAGAGAACTAAAATCTGTGATATTAAGCAGAGAACTAAAATCTATGATTTTATGTGAATCGCTTACTCATTCTTGGAATGAGTTTCTGATTTACCGCTTACTCATACGAAGAATGAGCTTCAATTATATTTTCTATGATTAATCTGGGATTATATATTTAATTAATATTTTACAACCAACCCAAGCTCCGATTATTATAAATAGTGCAAACACCCAAGCGTGTAATGAAAATGATGGTATACCGCTAAACAATGTTCCAATATTGCATCCAACTGCTAACCTTGTTCCATAACCCATCATAATACCACCTAATAATCCAAATATCAGTTGCTTGCTATTTTTTATTTTTCTTATTTTAAATTGGGATGTTAATAACGTTGCAACAAGAGAGCCAATTATGACTCCTAGATTTAAAAGAGTATATTGATTAATAAATACGTTACCACTTTTTATTATAGGTTCATAATAATGATTAAAATAACTAAAATAAGCAAAATCAAACGGCTCAAGCCCAACCCATTGTAATATTCCAACAGCCCATAACAAAAAACCACTAGTTATTTGCCAGCTTATACCGCTAATTGCTAATAAAATAACATTCAATAATCCCAATAATATTCCGCCTATCCAGTAAGGCCAAGGTTTTTTAAACCATGTCGGCATAACATACCTCCTATTTATCCTTTTCTTTTTCTATATAAACTTCCCACTGTCCATTTTCTATTTCAACAATCTCTATAGCATGATTATTTTTCTCAGCCCATTCCTGCATACTAATTCCTACACAACTATGATCAGTATGCACAATTAAAATATCACCTTTATCCATACTTTTTAGTTCATTTATTGCTTTTATTATTGGTACTGGGCAAGCTTCGCACACGCAATCTATCTCTTTTACTGCCATTTTTACTTCCTCCATTATATGTCTTTGAAACGTCTATTTTCGTAATATATTGCAAATCTATACAATATTATTAATACTATTATTTGCAAAACCACAACTAATTTAAAATTAAGATACTCAGAGAAGTAGATAATCTTAGCTGAATGTATTATATGTTCATACCAAAAAGAATAATCTTTAGCTCCAAGTATAGTTCCTATTAAAAAACCAACCAAAACAACTATTTGAAGCATATGTCCTTCACCGATTCTCATTAAAACACCTGATGCACAACCACCTGCTATTACCATTCCTATCCCAAACATAAATGCTCCTATAGCCACATGTATTCCTACAGCACTAACCTCACCAGGAATAAAGTTATAATTAAAATCATTACTGTCTAGATAACCTGCTTGTATTACTGCAAAACCTACAGTACTTATTATTAATGCTAATATTACTCCTCTAATTAGCCTAGTATCTCCAATTAATATAGGATCTCTAAACGCAGCTGTAAAACAAAATCTAGAATATCTTAAAACTATACCAAATCCAATACCAATAATCCAGCATACAGCATTGTTTTTATTATTTGGTAATAAATAAAAAAAGATTATTAGTGTAAAGATAATTACTAAAATCCCATACAATGTTTGCTTCTTTTTTTTCTTAACCTGTCTTTTTCTGCTTTCAATTAATTTAGCCATCTCATTTGAAGGCATATTATCATCCTTTTTAATAGTGTATTTTGTTAAAATATTTACAAATCTAATTATTAATTTTTATCTTTATTATATCTTATACATATTTTATAATCAATAATATGTAAAGGGTTTTATATATACCAATTTGATTTCTCATGAAAGACTGATAAATACTAAATCACAGTTAACTATTAATATTTTCCATTTGATAGCATAAAAAATGCCGGTTTTGATTACCCGGCATTTTTGTATATTATTGTACTTCTTCTTCCCCATCACATAAATCTAAAAAAGCTTTAGATACTTTTTCGTATTCTTCATCCGACTCAATATGAGATAATACAGGTTCATTATCTTTCTCTTCATACCCATAGATATATACATCTTCAAGTTCATTTGGTAACAATGCTATATACTCTTTTTCTTCCACCTGAAATATTCCTAACATTTTACATTCTAGTTCATTTCCATCATCTAATACCAAATGAATTACTTCGTGCTCATTAATCATCATAATCCTCCAATCATCTATTTTGATATGTTTTTACAATTTAAAGTATACAGTAAATCAACATATTTTTAAAGTAATCTTCTTATTAAAACTTTATGTTTTAAAATATAGATGTTTTATAGTAACCTATAGCTTGATTATATGCAGTATTACACAAAATTATGATAAACTTTTATATAAAATGACACCTCCACATGACAAAAAATATATGGAATTATTATTAAAATAGTACGAAAATATCAATGATTATTTAGGTATCTTTGGACATTGAAATGTTGTTCCTGCAAAGGAGAGAATTAATAAAAATACAAAGAAAATCTACATCCACAGTTGCCCGCAATGAAAAAGATGTTTAAAAACTCCACCTTCATCAAAAGTTCGGCGAGCATATTATCCCATGTATTTCATATATGAATTCTGTATTGATTATAGTTTTCTTAGTGTTTTTAGAAGATGGTAAGCATTTTGTACAGAACGGTGAAGGTTTTGTAAGTATGAACCTTGGTACTCAATATGAACATATAGCTGAAGCTTGTAATAGAATAAAAAAATTTTTAACATAGTCCTTGGAAAACTTTTGTTCCTTTGTTTCACAATAGTAGGGGTGTTATAATACTACACCCCTATGATTTCTAATATTCCTTGCTTAATTCTTTTTATATCTAAGCAAATACCAAGCTTTTATTACCTCCTGACAAATGTTGATCTATTTTCTTTTGCTTTTCAAGCCATTCTTCACTTGGTAAATCCAAGTAATCTATAAATGACTTACTATACTTATCAATAAATTCCTCCTCTGGACTTGGTGGCGGATTGCGGTGAACAAACAATGCTACAATAGCTATAACAATACCTGCCACAGCTGCAACTATACCAATAACAGGAATTACAGAGCAGACTTCTACAGATAGTAGAGCTAGTAATCCAGCACCTGCTTCTACTAAAAATGCAATACTGTCTGCTACGATCTGTAGTATATCTAAAACCAATATTGCTGTTGGCTGTCCTGATGAAAAATCTTCAGCTATCTGGAAACCTGTAACTACACATGCTGCACCTAAAGCGACAACTGTCATGCCTCGTGCGAACAACTCAGTCACTTTTGCAAATTTAGTCCATCTTGAAGCTGTACCTGCTAATTCTTCTGCTTCAGCTAGTGCTTCTCCAGCTGCCTTTCCCCCTCTAGCTAATGCAGGTGAACTAACATCAGCAAAGCCCTCATCCAATTTTACACCAATTTTATTCGCTATTTCTGTAGCTCTTTCAAGAGATACTGCATCTTTTATTTCGCCACTTGCTTTCATTAACTCTTCTATTGATTTTTCTGCTGATGTTAACGTTTTTGCTGCCTTAAATTTTACCATGTCATTAAATATAGATACACATACATCTAATGTATCTATAACTGCTTGAACCTTTTCTTGCGGTTTTAATTCATTCCAATTCATAAACGCTTGGACTGAAGCGAAAATTGAATAACCGTATACACCGATAGCAAGTGCTCTACCAAAAGACTTGCATACTTTAGGATATTTCTCAGCCAACTTATTTAACCTTTTAGGCAAAGGAATATCTTTCAAATCTCTTAATATTGATACTGCATCGGCTATAATATTCCCCATAGCACTTACTAAGGCATTTACATCATTTACCTTATATTCTTCCATTAGCTGAGCTAAATCTTCTTTTCCAGCTTTGCGTACTTCATCTCCCCATTTGTCTTCTGCTAATAACGAGTTAAAGTACTGTTTAAAAAATTCGGTTAAAAACTCAACAAAATCTTCTTCACCTGTGGCAGTGAAGTTAGATATTATTTTATTTAATCTTACGTCCATAACTCTTTCATAAAGTGATGTAGCATAAGATATCTTTTTTTTATCAGTTGTATTAATTCTAGCTATAGGATCTAATGCATGAAGCATCGTAGTTAAGTGAGTAAGCCTATTTCTACCATCTAGTGTACTTTGCATAGCAAGTCCTATTAACGTAACTTCAGTAGTACAGTAATCATAGAGTTTCTTTGCCCAGCCCTCTGGATTATCATTTATATACTTCTGTAAGCCTGATACACACTCTGTATACGCACTATCCATTAAACTTGCTGATGCAATATTATATCCTTTATATTTTGAAAAACACTTATCTGTATTTCCTTTCCAAAAATATCCTAGCTTTTTATTTACATTAGCCATTTTTTTGAATTTATCTTGAATTTTCTTATCTGTACTTTTTGAAAAAGCTTGTGTTAAATATCCAACAGCAAACTTGTCATTAAGAAATGTCTGTACGTCTTCATTTTCCAGTAATTCTATATCTCTTTCTCTTAAAGTCTCATTAGGTCCAACAACAGGTTTCTTTTCGCCAAACCATTTTCTCCAACCATCATCTATTGCATAAAGCATTAGAGCTTTTAATTTTGAAAAACTTAACTCATGTAAATTGTTCATATCAGGTGCTGGTAATGTAAATAGGTCTTCAACTGACAAGTTAACTTCTTCTATTAGTAGTTTTGCATCTTCTATTGCTTTAAGACTATGTTCTATATCATAGTTTATAGTCTTTTGATTACTAATTTCCATCTTTAACATATTAATAAATTCCGAATCTTTAACTTTGCCTTTGATTGTATATTTTTCTCCTCTATTATCTGATTTTGTGCAGTCATATTTATAAATATCACCCGAAAAAGATGTATAGTCTAATGTGAAATTAAATTCAGCACATATCCATTCACTTAAACCCCAGCTACAACTCTCTGCATCAACTTCAATTGACGAATGTAAAACTTCATGTTTTTCTTTATCCTGATTAATTGTAAATCTTATAGTTGTGCTTTTCTTTAAATCTTCCGTTCCTTCTAATTCACCAAATACGTGTAAATTACCTTCTATTATTTTAAATCCCATATCAAATTCAAGCCACTTGCCAATTCCCTCAATTTCAGTATCATATTTTACAATACAATCAGCAGTAAAATTAGCTTTTTCATTATCATATAAAACAACACCGTTACCCAGTAATCCATGAGAAAACAATTTTAAAAATCCCTTTTCTTCTTTACCATCTTCATGAAATCTATGCCAAATAACATTTATCCCAGAAGCATTTGTTTCAATTTTTGAATATACTTTCTTTCCATTGATAAGTAAATGTCCATCTATTAATGACATGAAATCAAAATTAGGTACTGTCAGATTATCATTCATCTTTATATTTAATTTTGGTATTATCAATTCATCACATCCTTATAATTAATTAGATAATTATGATAATAGTTTTGTGAATGCATCACTTATTGAAGATATCCCTTCAACTCCAAATGCTTTTTCAAATAACTCTTTATTATTTATAATATTTTGTACGAAAACGTTTTTTTCATCTTCAGTCATTCTCTTATTCATATTTGATATTATTCTATTGACTGTTATTTCCGGATAATTTAATAGATTGCAATAACCATTTGCATGATAAGATTGGTATCCATGTCTAAAATGTAAATCATAACATAAAAATGATTCTGAATTAGGAGCTTCTATTATATTGATTTTTTTAACTATCACTTTTTCATGAATAATTTTACAATTAATTATTTCTTTTACTTTCCAAACATTATCCCCAATTTCTAACTTTTTGACATTAAAGTGTGGGTTTATTCTATTAGATATTTCAGGATTTAAGCTACACCAACCTCTATCTGTCATCACTGCATGATCAAATGACATAAAAGGCTTATCCTCATTAAAGCTGTACAATTTAGTAACATGTGGATTTATCACTAATTCACTAGAACATACTGATACTTCACTATTTTCATTTATTACCCTATCATATTCTCTAATATCTTCAACAGCTTTTGAAGTGCCATCTGCCATTAAAATGGTTGTCCCTTTCAATACACAGCCTGAGCCTCCACCACCTCCAGCTTTGCTTAGCGTCTCGTTATTAGGACGTTTACCTGATCTAAAGCCATGTCCATTTGCTCCTTGATCAGAATCTATCCATTTTAAAACATCTTCACCATATATGGTTTTATGATAGTTAACATTTGCAACTATAGGTGCACCACTTGATGTTATATCAACTACCTCTCGTTTTTTTACATTATAAGGACCTGTTTTTCTCCTGCAAGCATCTAAAACATAATTTTTTATAGCCTCAAAATTTTCTGTACTCTGAGAAAAAAATGGACTTACAGTTTCAAACCAATTTATATCATTATAATTACTAATTTCTTGCCATCTTTTATTCTTGCTCCAAATTTCGATTACTTTATTATAACTATCTCCTGAACTATCAAGAATCTTCATAAATATAAGTAATGCCATTGGTGGTAAATTTGTCCCCTTAGTATCGCACTCTATTAAAAAATCTGTTATAAAATGATCTGTTGCTATTTTCTCAGTAATTGTATTAGTCCACTGACAGGAATCGTCTACATACTGCTTCATATTCAACTCTGTCATCATATAATCTATAAATAAATCATGACCGACATCTTTGCTATTAGCATTAAACCAATCATTAATATAATCATATTTTATAGCTGTTATTGTTTTATTAAAACTATAAACATCAGTATTTAAAATAACATAGCTTAAATACTTAACAGATAGATCAACAAATTTATTTATATTTTTATCTTTGTTATAATCACAATAAGCTTCTTCATTTAAACCACCAAAGAAAATTTGATGCGTATAGCTGCTTGAAAATAATATACCGTTTATAATACGTCTTGCAAAAAAATCAAATGGTATTTTATCTATTGTTTTAATGGTATTCATAAAATCATCAAAAGTCACATTAATCACCTCCTTTCATATTTTGTTATAATTATTACTTAAATTAATTTTTTAATATGAAATTCACTTAAAAAAAACTAAATAATTTCACTAAACTAAAACAATGGTCTAACTGGAAATCTACGTTCATTATCAGGATGTTTTCCCGATCTAAGTCCATAACCTTTTGACCCATGTTCGGAATCTATCCATTCTATAACATTTTTACCATATATAATTTTATTGCCAGGATTTTCTCTAGTAAAAGGCTCTGTTTCAATATTACAAGCATCTGTAATATATTTTTTCGTGTATTCAAAAAAATTTGTATTCTGAGAAAATAATGGACTTATGGTTTCAAACCAATTTATATCATTGTAATTACTTATGTTATGCCATCTTTCATTTTTACTCCAAACATCAATTATCTTATTAAGATTTTTGCCTTTTTTATCAGATATTTTCATAAATAAAAGTAGTGCCTTTGGCGGTAAGTTTGTACCTTTAGTATCACATTCAACTAAAAAATCTGTTATAAAAATGTCTGTTGCTATTATTTCAGTAATTGTATTAACCCAGTTCATAGAATCATACTGCTTCATATTTAACTCTGTCATCATATAATCTATAAATAAATCATGACCAACATCTTTGCTATTAGCATTAAACCAATCACTAATTCGGTTATAACTTATTGCTTTTATAGTTTTATTAAAGCCATAAACATTAGTATTTAAAATAACATAGCTTAGATACTTAACAGATAAATCAATAAACTTATTTTGATTTTGACCTTTATTGTAGTCACAGTAAATCTGTTCATTTAAAGTATGAAAGAAAACTTGATGAGCATAATTGCTTGAAAATAAAATACTGTTCTTAATACGTTCTGTAAAAAAATTGGCTGGAACTTTGTCTATTGTTTTAATAGTATTCATAAAATCATCAAAAGTCATATAAATCACTCCCTTAACGTCATGCTAATATTATACTATTTAACCAACTTTGTGTAAATATTTTCTTCATTTTCTTGCTTTTTATTACATTGTTTGGTGGTAATTTGCAAAAACTATAATAATTTTATATATTCAATGCTATTTCAAAATTATTTTTGATTAAATGAAAAATGATAAAATAACTTATTTAAAGAGTTTTGCGAATGCATAAATTATTGAAGCTACAGCTTCAATACCAAATGCTTTTTCAAAGAGCTCTCTATTTTGAACAATGTTCTGAATAAAAGTATCCATTTCTACTCTTGTCATTTTTTTATTCATATTTGATATTATTCTATTTACTGTTATTTCTGGATAGTTTAATAGATTACAATAGCCATTTGCATGATAAGATTGGTAGCCATGTCTGAAATGTAAATCATAACATAAAAACGGTTCTGAATCAGGAGCTTCTATTATATTGACTTTCTTTACTATTACTTTGTCATAGGTAATTTTACCGTTAATTATTTCTTTTACCTTCCAAACATTATCCCCTATTTTTAGCTTGCTGACATTAAAATGAGGATTAATTCTATTAGATATTTCTGGATTTAAGCTACACCAACCTCTATCTGTCATTACTGCATGATCTAATGACATAAAAGGCTTATCTTCATTAAAACTATATAATCTAGTAACATGAGGATTTACGACTAATTCGCCTGAACATATTGATACTTCGCTCTTTTCATTGATTACTCTATCGTATTCTTTTATATCTTCAACTGCTTTTACATTCTCATCTTTCATTAAAATAGTTGTTCCTTTTAATATACAGCCAGCACTACCTGTACTTTGGGCTTTCTCAAGTGATTCATTATCTGGATTTTTACCTGAACTAAAACCATAACCCTTCGCGCCTTTTTCAGAATTAATCCATTTTAAAACAGCTTCTCCATAAACAGTTTTGTTATAATCTACATAAGCTACTATTGGTACACCCCAATGTACAGCACCTACTGCCTCTCGTTTTTTTACATTATAAGGACCTGTTATTTTGTTACAAGCATTCTGCGCATAATTTTTTACAGATTCATAAAAATTATTTACTTGTGAAAAAAATGGGCTTACAGTTTCAAACCATTCTATTCCATTATAATTTTTTATTTCTTGCCATCTTTCATTTTTACTCCAAACATTGATTATCTTATTAAAGCTTGTTCCTGTTTTATCTAGTATCTTCATAAATATAAGCATTGCTTTTGGTGGTAAATTTGTACCTCTAGTATCACATTCAACTAAAAAATCTGTTATAAAAACATCCGTTGCAACTTTTTCAGTAATTACTTCAGTCCATGTTTCTGAATCATCAATATAAGACTTCATATTTAACTCTATCAACATATAATCTATGAACAAATCATGTCCAACTTGTTTGCTATAAGTATTAAACCAATCATTGATATGATCATATTTTACTGCTGTTATTGTTTTGTTAAAGCCATAAGTAGTTGTATTTAAAATAACATAACTCAAATACTTAACAGATAAATCAATAAATCTTTTTTGATTTTCAACCTTATTGTATTCAATATAAGATTGCTGAGCTAGATTAGAAAAGAAAACATTATGAACATCACTACTTGAAAAAAATATACCATTTCCTACACGCTTTTTAAAAAAATCAACTGGTACTTTTTCTATTGTTTTAATAGTATTCATGAAATCATCAAATGTTATATGAATCTCCCCCTTTATTTGTAACCCTTTAATATATTATTATTATGTCATATATTTTTTTAAATGTAAATATTTTACCATTTCGCCATGTAAAAATTTCCTTCCTTTCAGATTTTATAAAGAAAATCAAAAAAAATTTAATGTATTTCTTGTATATGGAAATGTTTTATGATACAATTTTTTAAAAGCACGATTGGTCTTTTTAATGCAAGGAGGTTATAATGCCCAGAATATCTGAAGAAAAAAAACAAAAAAGAAAAGAACATATTATAAATACAGCTTTTGAACTATTTGCAGAAAAAGGTTATTCCGCAACTGGGATGCGTGATATTATGAAAGCTACAAATATTAGCAAAGGAGGTATTTATGTTTATTTCAAAAGTAAGACAGCAATACTATTAGCAATTGCAGAGCGTTTTGATGATAAAAGACATAGACTTCTAAATAATATTGATTTAACACTAACAGCAGATAAAATATTCACCGAATATATAAAAAAAAGACTTGAAGTTTTTAAATATGAAGAAAATCAAAAATGGACAAGAATTGCTTTGGAATTTTGGTCACTCCCCAAAGAAATTCCTGAATTAAGCAACATCCTTAATAATCGATTCAATGCATATCATTCAGATATAAAATTCATTATTAAACAGGGAATTAATGAAGGTACATTTAGAAGTGACTGCTCAGTAAAGCATGTTATCTACCAAATTATGAGTACTATAAATGGAACTGGTATCCTGTCAAGCTCTATGGGCAAAGCCGTAACTGACAAGCAAATTGAAGAGACTATTAAAATGTATTTAAAATATTTGAAAGGGTGATTGTACATGTTTACGATTAACAAATGCTCTGAAGTATCTGACTCACAAATATTTAAGGCTTTTTCTGATGGATTTGCAGATTATATGATTAAAGTTAAAATGGATGAAGATTTTTTTATAAAAAGATTCTTCGGACCAGAAGGAAATGATAGATCTTTATCATATATTGCTTTCAAAGAAGGTACTCCGGTTGGATTGATTCTAGGAGGTCTTAAGATTGGTGAAAATTTTAAAACACTAAGATGTGGGACAATGGCAGTAATTCCTGTTTATAGAGGGACAGGGTTGTCAGATAAATTAATGGAGCTTCATGAAAAAACTGCATTAGAAATTGGATGTAGGCAAACATTCCTTGAAGTCATTGACAGCAATGATAGAGCAGTCAATTTTTATAAAAAATGGGGTTATGAAAAAGTATATAATTTAACTTATAGATCATGGAAACTAAAAAATAAAAATCCACTAGTTTTTGATAAAAATTCTATTCAACATAAAGTTGATATACTAACTTTTGATGATATCTATTTACTTCGAACAATGGACAAATCACATTTGCCGTGGCAGGGAGAGTTTACTTATTTTAAGGATTTTCCATGCAAGTTCTACGGGATAAAATCTAATGGTAATATTGTTGCAGGAATAGCTGCTACTGATACTCGTATATTCTATTTATGGGTACACCCAGAAAAACGACAAAAGGGTTATGCTAAAGCTTTACTTAATAGAGTCATTACAGATTTAAAACCAGAAGTCTTAAATATAACATATTCTAATAATTCTGAGATTCATACATTTGCTAATCACTATAAAATGGAGAATTCACCAATAAATCAATTTGAGATGTATAAGTGGCTAGAGTAAACATTTCTATTGTTACTAATCACTAAAAGATCTAGTTTATAATATGGTTATTTAAAGCGATCAATTTCTAACTTCTTTATACATCTGGTCGCTTTATTATTTACCAAAGTTTAATTTAGATTTAATATAGCTACATATATAGAACATATAATTTACCTTTTAAAACAATTCAAACTATATTCATAAAAAAACAGAAGAAAAATTTCTTCTGCTATGCCTTCATTTTTTAAAAAATAAACTGTTCTCTCTTTGGCATCAATCCAAATAATCCTCCTGTATGAATAAATAAAATATTTTTACTTTCATTAAAAGTATTTTTCTTAATTTCATTTACCATTCCATATACCGCTTTCCCGGTGTAAACTGGATCGAAAATTATACCATCATTGCAAGCTATATCTCTTATAAAACTTAATTCTTTATCCGTGCTTATACCATAGCCTTTCCCTACGTAGCCATCCATGATATTAATTTCATCTTTGCTATATTCTATATCAGCAGATATGTACTTATTAGCATCCTTTAATAGGTTTTCTACCTGATTTATAAAATGCTGTGCATTTTTTGAAACATTTACACCATATATTTTTTTATTAGCTTTAAAAACTTTATTAGCTAAAAATAGTCCAGCATATGTTCCACCTGAACCAACTGCACAGACAATTGTATCAAATATAATCCCTAATTCCTTTTCCTGTTTTAAAATTTCCTCTAAAGCCCCGTAATATCCAAATGTTCCAATTCCGTTAGATGCTCCTTCGGGAATTATATATGCTTTGATATTATCTCCTTTTAATTTAACTACTAGTTCTTCCATTATTTCTTGTCTATTTTTATATTCTTCTTCATTTACAAATATAATATTAGCTCCAAGCATCTTATCTAACAAATAATTTCCATCTATCATATCCTCTTTTTTGCCTCTTAAAATCAAATATGATTTAAGTCCAAGCTTAGCTGCAACAGCTGCTGTAGCTCTTGCATGGTTTGACTGTGTGGCTCCACATGTTATTAATGCATTACATCCTTCATCAAGTGCCTGTTTAACAGAAAATTCTAGCTTTCTGATTTTGTTACCTGACACCTCAATACCTGTATAATCATCTCGCTTTACAAAAACATTTAAGTTCTCCTTCATCTTTGAAAGGTATCTTGATTTTTCAATCTTTGTAGGCAAATTTGCCAAATTAATACGTTCTGGTATATTATTCATAGCTCTAACCCCTTTTTAAACTTTTTATCTTATTATATCATTTTTAGGCACTGAAAAAAAACAAGTCAGATTACGAAGTAATTTTGATTATTTTCTAGGCAATCAATCACATACTCACTGTATGTAAGTATGTGATTGATTAACAACAAAAAGAATTATTAGGACAAGTAAGCGCTCTAATTTATTTTCGCATTTTTTGTATATTTAACTTATACTACTTATCTTATTGCATTAATAGGACAACTTTCTTTTGACTGTTTCAATTCTTCTTCACTTAATTGTTCTATAATATTTTCAATTACTTCTGCTTTACCATTTTTAATAGTAAATATTTCAGGAAAATTTCTAACACAACTCCCACAACCAATACAAACGTGTTCGTCTACAGTAATTTTGCTTTGATTATAAGAATCATATTCCACTTTAAAATTATTTTCTTTTATCCAAACTTTCATAATTTTTGCCATAATAAAAATAGCAATTACTGTAAATATCCACCTTATTAACATATATTCAACACCCATAAATTTAGATTCATTAATAAGCATTGGTACTTTGATAACTGCCCATGAACTAAGTATTATAATGATATTTTCAATACTCGCACCTTTGTTTATAAGTGTTCTACATATAGGAAATGCTGCATATATTGGTCCTGCTGATAATGATCCTATTGCTAATGAGATTGTCATTCCTTTAATTCCAGCTCCATCTCCAAAATTTTTCATAATCACATTTGTAGGTACCCACGTCTGAATTAGTGATGTTAAAATAAATATTGCAGGTAAGATTTTTATCATTTCTACAAGATAATATGCACTTTCATTAAATGCATTTAAAATCATGTCTCCATTGAAAATGAACAATATAATATATCCTAATAACGCTAATGCTAATATTTTATTTCTTCTTATTATTTGCTTCATTACATCACCATCCCAACAATAATAGCTATTATAAGTGCAAATATAAAACTCAAAACATTTCTTTTAATTGCAAACCACTTTCCGAAGGTTTTACTCTCCAAAGGAAATGTAACAAACCCGACCATTGTCAATGTTGTTAAAAAAGCTGTTAATGTTACAATACCAGCACCATTTGCTTTTAATGAACCTACTAGTGGAAAAGCTACAAACGCTGGTATTAACGTAATAGTTCCAACTACCGCTGCTCCTATAGTAGCGATAAATCCACTTCCATTTCCTAGCAAGCTTTCTATTTTGCCAGGCGGTATAATTGTAAGTATTAACCCAATCAACAATAATACACCAATTACATCAGAAAGCATACTACTTATCATTCCCTTAGCATTTTTTATCGAATTTAAAGTTTTTTCTTTGTCCTTATACAAGGACACTATTAGAGCGATAGCTGTTAATAAAATTAATAATATTGTACTCATTAATTTCACTCCTTAAAATAATTTAAACCCATTTCATTTGTATAATATATACAAAAGCAAATATAACGTTCTGAATTCCAAATGATATCAATTTTAATATGCTACTAAAATATGAACATAGCATTTAATTCCTTTATTATCATGGGTTTTAATATAATATACATCAAAAAAAAGAAAACCGCCGTAATATATATTACGAACGTATATAGTAAATTTCTTATTTTATAACATCGGAAGCATTATTTTTCAAGTTCTTCTTCTAGTTTATTTAAATCTAGTATCTCAATGATATTATTTTTATAATCTATAAGATGCTCTTTTTTCATAATAATCATTTCTTTTGACAATGCTGGTCTTGTAACTCCAAAAAACTCAGCCATCTTTTTTCGAGTCATAGAAAGTTCAATTTTTAATGCTCTGTTTTTTCTATATTCCATTAGCAAATAATTGATAACTTTTTTTCTTATTGTACCACTAGAAATGAATTTTACCTTTTCACTTAAATATACAATTTGATTTGATAATGATCTAACAAAATTGTTAAAGAATTGTCTACTATTCATACACATATCAACAATATCCTTCTGTGATATAAACAATATATTCGAATCGTTGCTTGAAATTATAGTACTTGGATAATAATTTGAATCTGAAAATACAGTTGCATTTCCTATCAAATCACCAATGCCTAATTTTTTAACTTGAAGCATTTTGCCAGTTTCATATAGTTTTTTAACATCTACATCTCCTGACAATACTACTCCTAATGCTTTAATCTCATCTCCTTCTAAAGCAATTATTTCTCCCTTAGTATATTTTGCTATTTCATAATAGCTGTTTTTTAAGATTTTCTGTATCTTTAGTTTGTCAAATCCTTTAAATAACTCACATTGTTCTAATTGTTCAAATATGTTAGTCAATATCATTTCCTCCTGATTTATTAAATAATCATTATTAGCAATAATAATAACAATTCCTAACTATATTATAGAATAAGATATAGCAATGACACAATATAACTGGTTTAATTTAAAACATAAAAAAAAGACCTAAGTAAACTCAAATCTTCATATGTAAATTAATGACTTTAATTGAATGCAATAAAGTTGTTTATTACAAACGTTATTTATTAACAAGGAAGTATAATTCAGCACAAACCGCCCGCAAAGCGGGCTGTGCTGTTATCAAAAGGGGGTTCTAAACAAATTCAGGCATTATTAATTTTGGTATAAATAAGAATAAATCTGGGAACATAATACCGCATAATATAATTAATAATGTAAGACCAAGCATAGGTAATATTCCTACAAAAGCTCTAGGAGCTGGTATCTTACCTATTTGAGCAGCTATTAACAAGCATATACCATAAGGTGGTGTAATCATACCTAATGATAATGTTAATACTACTATTACTCCTAAGTGAACCGGATTAAAACCTGCTACATTACCTAGGTTTTGTATTATAGGAAGAAATATAATTATTGAAGTTATTGGGCTTAAAAATGTTCCTATAATAAGTAAGAATACAATTAACATAAGGTATATTCCAAAATAAGAATGAGTAATACCTAATATAAAGTTAGCAATCATTGTAGGTGCATTTAGATAAGCTATAAGCCATCCAACAATTCCTGCACTTGATACTGCAAACATAGGAAGTGCAAAGCCTACTAAAGCATCTGCAAAAACACCAGGTAAATCTTTAACTTTAAAAGATCTATATACAAAGAACATAAGTATTAACCCATATACAACTGCTACTGCAGCTGCTTCTGTTGCTGTAAATATACCAGCTGTAATTCCAACTATTATTATTAAAGGAAGAAGTAATGGTGGAAATGCTTTTACAAAAGCTTTTCCTTTTTCTTTCATTGTTGTTTTATCTTCACAAGGATACCCATGTTTTTTAGCCATATGGTATGTATAAAACATTTGAGTCAATCCGATAAATACTCCTGGTACTACTCCTGCTAAAAACAAAGCTCCAATAGAAACCTGTCCCATTGCACCGTATATAACCATCATAATACTTGGAGGAATAATAACACCTAATGTTGAAGATGCAGCTGTTATAGCTACTGTAAAATCTATATCATATCCATCTTCCTCCATTGCAGGTATAAGCATTGCACCTATTCCAGCTGTATCGGCTGCACCAGAACCAGAAAGTCCTGCAAAAAGCATACTAACAAGAACGTTTACATGTCCTAAACCACCTTTTATATGGCCAACTAAAGCATTAGAGAGAGTAACTAGTTTCTTTGTAATACCTCCATCATTCATTAACCTTCCAAGAAGTAAGAAAAAAGGAACTGCGAGAAGAGTAAATGAATTTACACCCGCATACATATTATTTAGTATTGTTGTAAAAGGTAGTCCAATATCAACTATAGTTATCATAGCTGACAAAGCTAATGCAAAAGCTACTGGTATTTTCAGGAAAATCATTACAAAGAAACTAACCATTAATAGTACTAATGGACTCATCCTCATCACCACCTTTAATCATTTGTATAAATTTCTTTGAATTATTTATTAAATGTTCTGTATTAAATAATAACATTGCAACACCAGATATTGGAATTGATACATATATATATGCTTGTGGTATAACTAGTGCTGTAGTCATACGAGAAAATCCCATTTTAGTAAAAGGTATTCCATTTTTTATCATTATATATATTAACCCGTAACAAGCAACATCAGCAAAAACATCTAGAAACGCATTGATTTTTTTATATTTTGGCGGAAAAATTTCCACAATATAGTGCTTTCTTTTTCTTAATGCAACAGCTGATCCTAAGAAAATTGACCAAATAAACGTGATCATTGATACTTCTGTAGACCATAACAATGGAATTTCAAACCAGTTTCTAACAACTACTTGAGTAAACACAACCACTACTAATATAGCTAATAAACAAATACCAATTAAAGTGAATACGTTTTCTATTAGATCGTTTATTTTTTTTAATGCTTTCATAACTACACTCCATTCATCCTAAAATGTTTGGTTTTGCTTAGGAATTAAAATTATGTTTATTATTGCTTCCCTTTTACTCTTTGATATAGATATCTAGAGTAAAAGGGAAATTATATGTTTCTATTTCATATCTAAAATCATCTTCAATATATCACTTGCACCAATTTCTTCTGCTAATTCTTCATGTAAAGGTTTAACTATTTGAATAAATGCTTCTTTATCAACTTTATTTACTTGTACACCAAAGTCTTTTTGTAATTCTTCAAGTCTTTCAACATCAGCTTTTTCTCCAGCTTCAGTACCAACTTTTGCAGCATCAACAGCTACTTCTTCGATAACTTTTCTATATTTTTCAGGTAATTTATTATATGTTGAATCACTCATTGATAAATGAGATAACATAAATAAATGTTGAGTTTCACTATGGAACTGAGCAACCTCATATAGTTTACTTCCATAATATCCACTAATAGAACTTTCAAATGCGTTTACTACACCAGTTTGAATAGCACTGTAGATTTCATTCCATGCTAATGAAGTAGGAAGTGCACCTAATGATGACCAAAGTTTTGCTTCCATTGGAGAACCAGGAAGTCTCATTTTCATGCCTTTTAAATCAGCAGGAGTTACTATAGGTCTAAGGTTGTTTGAAGCATTTCTACAGCCACCACCAGCTAAAGCAAGTAATCTGATATTCAAGTTCTTTTCTGCATATAATTCTTGGTATCTTTTAAATACAGCACTATCATTTGCTATAGCTTTTTTGAAATGATCTGCATCATTAAATAAATATGCTAGACTGAATACTTGATATTCAGGTACGAAAGATGCTGCATTTTGAGTGCCACCTAGTACAAAGTCAATAGTACCATTACGCATTTCATCAATAGTAGTTTCATCTTTTCCTAATGTACCTCCAGGATACACAGTTATTTTAACCTTATCATTTGTTTTTTTAGCTACTTCCTCTGAAAAATAGTTTGCCATTTCTATCCATGGATGTGGTGCATTAACAACTGTTGATAATCTTAATTCATAAACCTTGTCATCATTGTTAGCCTCTTGTTTATTAGACTTGTCCCCATTACATCCAAAAAGACATCCAACACATAAAACTAAAACAAGCATTAAACTAACTACTTTTAAACCTTTTCTCATTAGAAAACCCCCATTTTTTTTGTTTTTTATTTTAAACTAAATTTTTATCTTATGTATAATTTAGTCTAATTCATAATTTAAACTAACAGTTTGTCCCAAATTTTTCTATAGCAACTCTAGTAGCATAATAATTTATTGAAGGAGTATTTGGATTCGCAACACAACCTGGTCCAAGCATAAAACCTTTTTTACCAGCCATTTTGACTGCCTCTGATACATGAACATATATATCATCTACAGAAGCTTGTGCTAAAACATCTTTTTCATTAAGTCCACCAAGGAAACATTTGTCAGTCATTTTTCTTGCTTCCTCCATGTTTGGCTTAGACCATCTATCATGCCAGCTAATACAATTTCCTGGATAGTTTGCTAATTTTTCAAACATTGTATTATCTCCATGTATATGAATAACATTAAAGAATGTTTCGTCTTTGAATGCATCAAAAAGCTGTAAGTCATACTTAGTACCAAATTCATCATATTCTTCTTCTGTCATCATATCGTATGTAGCACATTGAGTAGCAAAGAAGAAACCACTAACTCCTTGCTCAAGGTTAGCTTTTATAAAGTTTATATTAGTATATGTTATAGTTTGTAATGCTTGATGGAATATTTCTGGATTTTCTTTCATATCCTTGAATATTCTATCACCTGCTAGTTTCAAAGCTGTTGTTAATGGACTAAATATAGTTTGCACAATTGGTACATCTTCATTTCTCTCTTTTAACATCTTATTTACGTGTTTAACTAATTGCACCTGCTTACCAAGAGTACCATATGTACCAGGTAATACTTCTAAGCTTTTCCAGTCATCTACACACTTAATACCATAATCATCCACGATTGGTGGTTGGTCAGGTGTTCCAAATATTTTAACTTTACAACCATAATCTTGTACACTATATAATCCAAATGGCATTAATTTAATAAAATCTAAATCATATTTTTCCATGAATTCAATTTGTGTTTCGGCTAATGATCTAGGGTCTTGGTCTTTATGTGGATAGTGTAACCATAAGCTAACTGGTACTCTATCTACTTCCTGTCCATTTAAAGCAGCCATTACTCTTTCTTTTTTTGTCATTTTTTTCATGAAAATCTCCTCCTTATTTTGCTGTTTGTTGATCAAACATAATATCTATAATAGTGTTGTCCATACTTTTCATACCATCTGAAGCAAATTTACCTAAGTATTGTATTGTATCTTCTCCTTTATTACCTACTATACCGTCTAAATTTGAAACAATAGTATTGTTTACTGCAAGATGAGCATGTAATGTAGCCTCTGCCGCTGCTGTAGAAAGCTTAAATGCGCATCCACCTTTAGCACCATCACACGCTAAGCCTGAAATGTTCGATACCATATTTTTAATTGCACCTGCAATTTGAACTTCGTTTCCTCCTAATACCCATGTCATAGCAGATGCTGCTCCTATACCCGCTGCAACAGCACATCCACATACTGGAGAAAGTCTACCTGTATACAATTTTATATAAGATGTTATTAAGTGACTAAAAGCAACAGCTCTTGCTATTTTTTCATCATCATAGCCATGTTCTCTACAAACAACTGTTACTGGTATAATTGCAGTAATACCATGATTTCCACTTCCTGCACTACTCATAACACTCATGTTTACACCTGACATTCTTGCATCACAAGCAGCAGATGTAATAGCTCTAACTTTGTTAACGATATCGTTTTCAATAATTTTATTGTTTATCAATTTATTAATACCCTGACCCAAGTTAGCACCACAGTTATTATTTAATCCGTATTCTGCAATGTCCATGTTCATCTTAACACCGTCTAATAAAAACTCTATGTCTTTAAATGGTACATTTTCTACGAACTCTTTCATATCTTTTATGCTTACTTCTTTTAATCGATCTACTACACTAGTAGTTGTAGCAGCAGCTTCTTCTTTTCCTTCTTCTTTTTGAAATAAAACATCACCGTTAGCTTCTACATATGTTATATTTGTATGATTGTCCTTTATTATACATACAGCATTACCTTTGCTTGTCTTCACATTTGCTTCTATATAGAAATTAGCCTTTTCATTTTCTATGTCAATTTTTGTTTTTTTATCGTTAACAATTTTTTTAGCTTCCTCAACATATTGGTCATTTACATTTTTAAAAACTTCAAGTTTTAAGTCAGGATCACCACAAATAGCGGAAAGAGCTATTGCAAAATGTAACCCCGTTTCTTTAGTCCCTGGTATGCCTACCCTTAAACCATTTTTAAATATATTAGGACTAGTTTTTACATATATCTCCTCTATATCTCCACCTATTTGTTTATATGCATTTGAAACAGCTATTCCCACTGCTACTGGCTCTGTACAACCTAATGCTGGCTTTACTTGTTCTTTTAGTACGTCTACCATAAAGTCGTTTGCCATAATCATCACTCCTTATCTTTTGTTGTATGCATATTAATAATGCAAGGTATATGCCAATAACAATATATTATAAAAATATTTCTAAATATTTAAGAGTGTGATGAATTAAAGGTTTATTTAGATAATTAATTAAATCATATTATGCATTATGCTATGTCTATGTAACTAAAAAACAGATATAATTACATGCTAGTAAATTAATTTTCATTTCTGAAAAACGTTTTTCTCGTATATGAAATTGAGGCAAATACAATTGAAATAAAGTTTTTTCAATGTTTTTTCAGATTCGATTTTATTCATTTTTCATTTTTGAAAACGTTTTTTCTAATATGAAAAATTTTTTCCTCTTTTACTATCACATTGATAGTCATTTAATTTTCTATAAAGCGTGGTAAGACTTATATCTAATTTTTTAGCAATAACCTTTTTAGCTTGAGTACTGTCTCCCAATTCGTCTATATATTTTTTAAATATTTTTTTCTCAAAATCCTTTGTTAGTTCCTCTAAGCCTTTGTTCTTAATATACTCCATATCTACATTTTCGGTTGAATCATGACTCCAAAAATAATTCGGCAAATCATGTGTTGTAATTTCTCGTGAACTAGAGAAACTCACTGCATATTCTAGAACATTCTCTAATTCTCTAATGTTACCTGGCCAATCATATAGAAGTAGTTTTTCTTTAACTTCATTTGATAAAAATTTTATATCTTTACTCATTTTTTTACATAATTTCTTCAAAATAAATTCTGAACATAGAAGAACATCAGATTCTCTTTCTCTCAAACTGGGTAAATATATTGGTATAACATTTAATCTATAATATAAATCTAGTCTGAAATTCTTTTCTTTAACAAGCTGTATAAGATTTTTATGTGTAGCAGCAATAATTCTTACATTAACTAAAATAGGGGTATTGCCACCAACTTTCTCAATTGTTCTTTCTTGAATAGCTCTCAAAAGCTTTGATTGAAGTTTTAATGGCAAATCTCCAATCTCATCTAAAAACAGTGTACCATTGTTAGCTAATTCAAACTTTCCAATTTTTCCTTTAGGATTAGCACCTGTAAAAGCTCCTTTTTCATATCCAAAAAGTTCAGCCTCTAATAGATTTTCAGGTATGCTAGCACAGTTAATAGCAACAAATTTGTTGTTTTTTCTGTTACTTTCATTATGTATAGAGTTGGCAAAAATCTCCTTGCCTGTACCACTTTCTCCTTCTAAAAGAACTGTTGAATCACAGTGGGCTGCAATTCTAGCCATATCTATAGCATTTAGAATAGTTTTACTTTTCCCTATTATACTTGAAAAAGTAATTTTTTCTTTATTCTCATATGTCATTGCAATTTTAGTTATATCGCTTAAGGCATCAAAGCTTATTAAATATGCTAAGCCTTGTTCTTCTAATACTATTTCATTTACCTCATAAACAACTCTGATATCTTTATTTTTGAGCTTCCAATAACCAACTGTTTCTTTATTATTAGAGTTGTTAATTTTTAAATTTTTAATGATATAGTTTATGTCTTTATTAATAATCTTTTGATAAGTAAAATTTAAATTCAAAATACTCAATGCTTTGCCATTTATATGTAAGATTCTATTGTTATAGCTAATTATAAGAATGCCTTTGTTTATACAATTAATTATTTCATTTATTTCAGCATTCCCTTTTATTAGTCTATTTTTATTGTTTATTATTATAATATCGTTTGCAATCATATTAGAAATTTGCTTGAGCATCATATGATATTGCTCATTTTTTTCATTCATTGCTTTTTCTTGTTCTGAGTTAAAACATGCAAAACTAACTACTCCAATACATTTTCCTTCAAAGTTAATTGGATATGTCATACTCTTTTTTTCATTGCACTTATGATAATTGCGACAAGATTTACATGTTTCATTGTTCTCTTTAACAACATTGAGTTTTGGTAATCCTGTTCTAATTACTTCTTCAAAAATACAATTTTGAGGACTATTTTTATCAATCTTATTATAAAAATTACCAGTACCAGCTATTCTAACTAAATTTTCATCTGTTACCGTAACATCTACATTAAGCGTAGAAGAAACTGTTTCGGATAATTCTTGTATCTTATTTTGTAATAATCTTAAATATGACATGAAGTATCCCTCCTAGGTTTATCATATCTGTAAAAAACGACTGATATTTATACATTTATATTTATGCATATTTTATTCCAAATAAAAAGAGAGAAAAAACAATATTACAAATAAATGATACTCCTATTAATAATTTTTCACAAAACATTTACTGTCATTTTTGATATGAGTTGCATATATTTTGTATGTACATATGCTCATAATGATTACAAAATACCAAATCACATAAATTATTAGTTATAAATATTAAAAATAATTAATATTTTCTAATTTATTTATAATACTTATTAGAAACTTAATATTAAAATAGCTATGCAGTATAGATATTTGTAATTATGTGTATTAATGTATATTATTAAATATTTCTTATAAATTTACAAAATACTTTATCAATTTACTATTTTAGTGAGCTTATGCTGATAATACAGTGCTGTAATATTTTGCTTAAAACCCCTAAAGGATTAAAACAAGAACCTTCCTAGTAATAATCAATTCACATAAAATCCAGCTTTGAATTTTCTGCAAAAAAAAGTCTAGGTATGATTAACTCAACCTAGACGTTTTGTTACAAACTCCAGTACTATGCAGCAATGGGACTAATTATTTTTTATTATGTCCTTTATTTTCTTTATGCTTTTTATTTTCATTTCTATCTTTAACTATTTCCTTTTCATTTTTATCATCTTTCTCATCATCTTTCTTACTATCTTTCTCATCATCTTTTTTATTATCTTTAGCGTTATCTTTTTTATTACCTTTAGCATTGTCTTTAGCGTTATCTTTTTTATCTTCATTCTTTTTTTCAATTTCATAATCATCATTGTCGTCTATATTTTTCTCATTATTAGTCGTACTTTTTTTAATAGCTTTATTGTGACTATATCCTTTATTTTCATTTTCTTTGTTTTCTTGCTCCTTTTTTTTATGTTCTTTATTACTATTAGTTTTTTCTTTTGGTTCTTTTTCGAATTCTTTTTCTATTTTTATATTTTTCTTATCTTTTTCTTTTTTCTTACTTCTCATTGTATCATTGTTAGCAAATTCCTTATTTTCTTTAACAATCTGACTGACTTTTTTATCTTTTATGTCCTCAATTTTTATATCTGGATTGTCGTTTGAAAGGATTTCATAAACTTTATATTTACCAACCGAAATATTATTCTCTCTTGCCTTTTTTAGGTCTTCTTTATCTGAATTTATACATATAACATCTATATCTTGGAATTCTTTTTCTTCTTCTATTCTGTCATATATTGTATCTTCTATTGCGTCAAGAGAATCATAAGTATCATCTATTATTACGTTTGAAACCAAAACTACATTATTTTTATTATTTAAATACTGCTTTTCTATAGCAGTTTTCATACCAGCAATAATTGCATCTTCAATCTTCATACCAATCATATTATCCTCTATAAGTTCTTTACCATCTATATTTAGCGAATTTACTTTTCTAACAATATTCTCTTCATCTATTTGAAATTCTACGCTTGGATTTATATCTAAACTTACTATAGCATACGCTTCAAACCTTTCTACTCCAAATCTACCAACCATAGTAATTATTGCTATAATAATTGCAACAGCTATTCCTATTAATGACTTAAAAGATTTATTGTTTTCCTTTATAATATCCTCTTCTAAGAATATAATCTTTTTACCAATATCCACATTACCTTTATTCTTTAGTTTAATATAACAATTATCTTCTGTAATGACTATTATATGATCATTTTTAACTTCCACTATCAAACCCTTATATACCATAGTTATCCCTCCCTTCTACACCAGAGATATACTCAATTAACAAATCTAAATCACTACTTAATAATAAAACTGTTGCAATAATAAATTTTCTATTACCTTTTAAAACCTTTTTACTTACACCTATTTTCTCTATAATTTTTTTAGCAGGTAAAGTTTTTTTTCTATATAGCTCTTTCTTTATATCTTCATTTTCTATTATGCTTCTTGCTATGTATATAGAATTTAATCTAGTATCAATGTGCTTTGGTGATTCTTCTATTAATTCTTTAAATGTAATATCAAATTTTTCTAAAAGAATCCCGAATTTTAATATTTGCTCTTTCATTTCATATTGCTCTGTAAAATCCTTATTATCTGAAGTTCCTTTAACTTTTCTGTTTATTGAATTGTCTCTATCTATTGACACTACTTTATTTAACTCTTTTGTTTTTCTTAGAAAATCTATTGTTCTACTCTTGATAACTGTTTCTGCATATTTTATAAAGCTTCCCTTTTGAAAATCATATTTATCAATGGCTTCGTTAAAGGCTTCAAGACCAATACTGAATTCATCATTATTCTCTATCTCAATATACTTATTTGTCACTTTTGTTATACTTTTAATAATAAAAGGTATGTACTCATTAATAAAATTTTCTCTTTCTAATACATCTCCGTCTTTAATTTTTTTAAGTTTATCTTCTATATTAACCTTTTTTCTCTTAAATATTTTTAAAACAGAGCCCAAACTCTCACCGCCTTTTACATTACAGTAATACGTAATGATTTAATATTTTAGGTACTTAATTATATTATAATTGATTTTGATTACAAAAAAAAGCACTGAATTTTTCCAATGCTTTTTTTAAAATTTATTTAATGTTTTATCTAAGTTAATTTAAATAATTGTTACTATCTATATGCTCTTATTTCTTCTACTTTACTATCATCTATAATAAGATTTACATTATCATCTTCTTCTAAATCTGATATTTCAGCTTCATCGTCATTTATTAAGACTTTAACATCATTATTATAATCAAATATTTTTATTTCGTTATCTTTCTTAATTGCAATTTGATTTATATCTTCATAAATATTTTTTAGTTTACCAGAAATCAATTCATCATTATAATCTCTATCTACTTCAACCCATCTAATCTCATCATCATCTTCTAGTGTTACCACTTTAACTGAATCACCAACTATTAAATCATCTAGATCTCCTTTTTTATCATTAAATATCACCTTTACATCTGAATCCACTTCAAATTCAATTACTTCTTTAGATGTAACTATTGATAATTTTTCATTATCTATTTTTTCAAAAAGACCTTCATGTATATCATAATCTAATGTCTTATATACTTTAATATATTCAACTTCATCATCATCATCTATTCTTACTTTAACTTCGTCACCTTCTTTTATGTCCTCTATGCTTCCTCCTTCATTTTTAAATTCGACTTCAACATCTTCTTCTAAATCAAAGGTTACTATTATACTATTTACTTTTAATGTGATTTCATCTTCGTCAATTTCCTTAACTATTCCTTCATATACTGACTTATTTAATTCTCTATCTAATTCTATATATTCTATTTTCCCATGATTATTTACTCTAAACTTAGCTTGATCTCCAACCTTTATGTCTTCAATGCAACCATATTGGTTTTCAAATTTAACCTTTACATTACTAGCTAAGTCCAAGGTTAATCTTATCCCATCAACCTTAATTGTGATATTATCTTCATCAATGCTGTCTATCTTTCCTTGATACTGAAAGGTATCTAAGTTTCTATCTACTTCTATATATTCAACTCTTTTATACTTATTTATTCTTATTTTAACTACATCTCCAACTCTAATATCTGAAATGCTTCCTTCTCTATTCTTGAATTGGACCTCTACTTTATTTGCATAACTAAAAGTCATTCTTATATTTTCTACCTTGATTGTAATGCTTTCGTCATCTACTTTCTCTACTTTACTTTCATACTGCCATGTATCTAAGTTTCTATTTACTTCTATATACTCTATTCTTTTATATTTGTTTGTTCTTACTTTTACTGAATCTCCTTCTCTTATATCTGTAATGCTTCCTTTTCTATTCTTAAATTGAACCTCTACTTTATTTGAAAAACCAAAAGTCATTTTTATACTATCTATTTTTATTGTAACACTATCTTTATCAACTTCTTCAACTTTTCCTTCATAATACAATGTATCTAAGTCTCTATTTACTTCTATATACTCTATTCTTTTATACTTGTTTATTTTTACTTTTACTGAATCTCCTTCTCTTATATCTGTAATGCTTCCTTCTCTATTCTTAAATTGGACCTCAACATTATCTGCAAAATCAAAGGTCATATTTATTCTATCTATCCTTATCGTAACACTGTCATCATCTACTTCTTCAACTTTTCCTTCGTACTGCCATGCATATAAGTCCCTATTAACTTTTACATATTCAACTTTTTGATATTTGTTTATTTTTACTTTAATTGAGTCTCCTTCTTTTATATCTGAAATACTTCCTTGTCTATTTTTAAATTCAACCTCTACATCATTTGCAAAATCAAAAGTCATTTTTATTCTATCTATCTTGATTGTAACACTGTCATCATCTACTTCTTCGACTTTCCCTTCATACTGCCATGTGTCTAAGTTCCTATTAACTTCTACATATTCAACTCTTTTATGTTTGTCTATTCTTACTTTAACTGAATCTCCTTCTCTTATATCTGAAATACTTCCTTCTCTATTTTTAAATTCAACCTCTACATCATCTGCAAAATCAAAGGTCATTTTTATTCTATCTATCTTAATTACAATACTATCACTATCTACTTCCTCTACATTTCCACTATACTCTCTACTATCTAATTCTCTATATACCTTTATATACTCGACTTCATCATCATCATTTATTCTAACTTTGACTTTATCTCCTTCATTTATATCATCTATACGTCCTTCTTTGTTATTAAATTCTATTTTTACATCATCTTCTATATCGAATTCCATTTTTACATTATCTGCTTCTATCTCTATTTCATCATCATCTATTTCTTCTACTATTCCTACATACTCATCAAATATTTCTTCATCATACTCTTTAATCTCAATGAATATAATTATTCCATTTTCATTTAGCTGAATACTTATTTTCATTCCTATTTCTAATTTATCTATAGAGGTATACTTGCCATTTTCAGTATACACTGGAGTGTTGTCCAAAACTGTATATACTTTAGATCTATTACCGCTTCTTAATGTTAATTTGTTACCATTAATATTTACTATCTCTGCTAATTTCTCATTTTCATCAATATCGCTGTCAACTTCATCATCCAATCTAGCAATTAATACAGCCATTTCTGCTCTTGTAACAGCTCTATTTGGTCTAAAAGTCTCATCTGGATATCCTGTAATAATGCCTTTTTTATCTGAAAGATATACATAACCTACTGAACCAAGAGGTACAGCGCCTGCATCAATAAATCTAAGTTCCTCTTTCATATAGCTTTGAGCTTCTTTTTCATACCCTAAAGCTCTTATAATATATTTAGCTACTTCGTGTCTCTGAGCAGGTTCTTTTAAATTTAATTCTATAAGGTCAACCTCTTCTAATATCCCTTTATCTAGAGCAACCGCAACATATCCATAAGCCCATTCTTGAATATTATCCTTGTTTTTTAGCTTTTTAGTACCTCTTTTAACCTTATCCAAGTTTATTTTTGCTTGTTCTTCATAACCCATTACTCTAAGTGCCATTATAATTGCTTCTAGCTTTGTTACAGAGCTCTTTGGAGCATATATCCCCTCGCCATAGCCTTTTACAACACCTTTTATAGCCATTTTTTCTATAGCCTTTTTAGCCCAATCATAACCATCAATATCATTAAATTTTTTCGCAATTCCTGGTGGCATATAGCCCTTCTTAGCAAGCCCAGGTGGTAATCCTTTACCATATTTACTCATCGCATACGTGTCTGTTATTGATGCTGACATTATTAACAATAATGCTAATGCAAAACTTACTATTCTTTTCATAATTTCCTCCCTTTTTCCGAATAAATTTTTCATTATAGTATACGCCTGCTTTATAAATTTTAGGTGCCTAAATCTTTAAAAAATCACATTGTAATGGTATTGTAACCTTACGGTAATATCAGCTTAACAATTGGATTTTATTTCATGAAAAATCACAAAAAAATAGATGTCAAATTATTATTAATGTCATCTATTTTTTATGAAATAAGCTATTTAACTTTTTTTATTTCAAACCTAGATTATTCGTAGAAAATTGAATACTATGAGTAGAGAACTAAAATCATCTAATTCAGAACTATAAAGCATATTATCCAGAGTTATATAAATAGCTCAGGTTAAATTTTAATCTAACAAAATATCATATTCATCAAATTTACTAACTGATGTAAATAATATTGATAATATAGCACTAAAATACCTACTTATTAAAATTGCTATCATTATAGCTATTTGATATTTTATTGCTGTTACAGGTATGACTCCGCCTAATATTTGCCCCGTCATCATCCCAGGCAATGCTACTAATCCTATTGTCTCTATAGATGCTATCGTAGGATTTACTGATGCTAATATAGCATTTTTAAAATAAGGTTTTAAAGTTTCTAGCTTATTTCCGCTAAGACTTAAGTTGTAAAAGTATTCATTTTTATTTTTTCTAATTTCCCTATAAAAGCTATTAACACATATTATGTTACCACTTAAGCTATTACCTAATAACATTCCACCAATTGTTATCATGTACTGAGCATTAAATAAATTATCTACTTTTGTAACAAACGTATTAAAGTATAGCAATACTATTAAATTTGGGATAATAAATGCTAAAAATAGTGGAAGAATGGATTTTTTTATATTGATATCACAAGCTTTAATTGTTGAAAAACTCGCTACAGTTATCATAAATACTAAATAAGTTAAATTTAATATTGGATTATTAAGATTAAATATATATTGAAGAAATATACCTACTAGGCTAAGCTGTATTATCATTCTTGTTATAGCATATAGCATTTTCTTATTTATTTTCATGCTTAATTTGTAGTTTATAAAAAACATTGGGATTATTAATAAAAATAAACTACTAATAGATAGATATGAAATTTCTTGTGAATTCATTTATTTACCACTCCTCTATTCTAACAACATCATTTTTTCTCCAAATTTTATCATGCGAAATTATCAGTATTGTTTTATCTTGTTTTAAAACAAAATCAACTATCTTTTCTTTAATATTCTTGTCCAAACCCGAAGTAATTTCATCTAAAAGCCATATTTTTCTATCTAATAAGATACATATTACTAAACCTAATCGTTGTCTTTCTCCTCCTGATAGCTGAAATACTTCCTTTTCGTCTATATTAAGTGGAAGCTCAAAATACTGAGCAATACTTATAAATTTATCTTTAGTAATGTGTATATGTTTATTATATTTATAAGAAAAAATTTCAATTATCAAATCCCATATTTTCAAATTTCTCAAATCTACATCTTGACTAACATAGCCTATATTTGTCCTGAAATATGGTAAGTTCTTTTTTTCTAGAGTTTTTCC
This sequence comes from Abyssisolibacter fermentans, assembly GCF_001559865.1. NCBI lineage: Bacteria > Bacillati > Bacillota > Clostridia > Eubacteriales > Clostridiaceae > Abyssisolibacter > Abyssisolibacter fermentans. Next base: position 19,144 of record NZ_LOHE01000045.1, on the reverse strand, counting down.
CTTTAATAGTATTTTCCCTTTATCTGGAATGCAAAAACCTAATAGCAATTTAAATAAAGTTGTCTTACCTCTCCCTGAAGGGGCATTTATAAGTACTTTTTCCCCTCTTGTAATATCCATATTAAAATTATTGAATATCACCTTATTATTAAAGCTTAAACTTATATCTCTAAATTGAATCATTGTTATCACCCTTTGTTTTAATCTCATGAAACAGCTCAGCTGCTTTTTCAGTAGCTTCTTTTAGTACTTCCTGCCCAATTTCTGTTGTCTTATATAGTTTTATTATTCTACCGTCAATATTTTTTTCTGCCTTTGACAATAACTCTTCTTCTTCCATTCTTTTTAGTAATGGGTATAATGTGCCCGGACTAATCTTGTACCCATGTTCTTCTAATTCTTTCATCATCCAAGTTCCGTATATAGGTTCCTTATCAGCATGATATAATATATGTATTTGTATAAATCCTAAAAATAATTTTCTAATTATCTTGTTTTTCATTAGTTATCTCCTTCTGATTTATTTATATCGTTTTCCGATATCTGTTTTCGATATTAGAATATAACAATATTTTCACTTTGTCAAACAGGATATATATTACAAATACTTAATATTTTTTCTCTAATAGATTTACCGATGATTACTCCTTTTATTATTTATATTAGCAAATATCAATTTATTAATTACCTAAGTTATATTTTTATATTTTAATTTATTGACATTTATTTGTTAAAGATATATAATGACTTTCTTCTCTAAATTTATTCAATTAATTCTTACTATCTAAAAGGAGGGTATAGAATGATCAAAGTTGAAGCCTTGAATAAAAGCTTTAAGGTTGCAAAAAGAGGTGCTGGTGTTGGCGCCGCACTTAAATCCTTGTTTAGTCCTCAATATTCCACAGTTCAAGCCTTAAAAAACATCTCGTTTGAAATTGATGAAGGTGAAATCGTTGGTTACATAGGTCCTAATGGTGCTGGAAAATCAACTACCATTAAAGTTATTAGTGGTATTTTAGTACCTGATAGTGGAAAATGTAATATCCTTGGATATACACCTTGGAAAAACAGAGTAAAACATGTTAAAAATATTGGTGTAGTGTTTGGTCAACGCTCTCAGCTTTGGTGGGACGTTCCTGTAATTGATTCCTTTAATTTATTAAAAGATATTTATAAAGTTCCTCACAATGATTTTAATGACACTCTTGAATTATTAACAGATACCTTAGATTTGTCATCATTGCTTTCAACACCTGTTCGTCAATTAAGTCTTGGACAAAGAATGAGATGTGAAATTGGTGCTTCATTAATACATAATCCTAAGATACTGTTTTTAGATGAGCCAACTATAGGTCTTGATGCAGTTTCCAAAATAGCAGTTCGAAATTTTATAAAAACAATCAATAAAGAAAAAAAAGTTACTGTCATTTTGACAACCCATGATATGAATGATATAGAAGCCTTAGCAGAGAGAATTATGCTCATTGGTAAAGGCAAGCTCTTACTTGATGGTACATTGACAGAATTGAAAAATAAGTTTATAACTCATAAAACATTAACTGTAAATTTTACTGAAAATAATGAGACTATAGATATTAAAGGGACAACTATCCTTTCAAAATCTAAGGAAAGACTATCCTTGTCTGTGGATTTAGAAAAAATAAAGGTTTCAGAAGTTATAGGATTGCTATCAAATTCATTAGATATTACTGACGTATCTGTAGAAAGTCGTCCTATTGAGGAAATTATAGTAGATTTATATAAGGAGTATCAAATATGAAAGCATACTATTCTTTATTTAAGATGAGATTGCTAAAAGGATTACAGTATAGAGTATCAGCTTTAGCTGGAATTTCTACACAATTCTTTTGGGGATTTATGCATATAATGATTTTTGAAGCCTTTTACAATAGTACTTCTGTAGTTCAGCCAATATCCTTTAGAGAATTAATCCAAGTAATTTGGCTTCAACAAAGTTTTTTAGTATTTGTAATGCTTTGGTACAGAGATAATGAGCTTTTAAATCACATAACAAGTGGTAACATAGCCTATGAACTTTGTCGGCCAACAGATTTGTACAATTTTTGGTATGCAAAGCTTATAGCTCAAAGGTTATCAGGAGCTATGCTTCGGTGTTTCCCGATAATTTTCATCGCTATATTATTACCATATCCATATAATTTCTCTTTTCCACCAAGCATATTATCTTTCATACTGTTTTTAGTTGCATTAATACTGGGTCTAATACTAGTCGTCGCAATCTCAATGCTAATTTATATTTCAGTTTTCTACACCATGTCTCCAACGGGTTCATTGCTTATTTTTAGTGTGTTGGGTGAATTCTTTTCAGGTTTAGTTCTCCCGGTACCATTAATGCCAAAAGCACTACAAAAAATAGTATACATACTACCTTTTAGATATACTTGTGATTTGCCATTTAGAACATATGCAGGTAATATTGGAATAAATGAAGCTTTAATTGGAATAGGCGTACAATTTTTATGGATTATTCTTTTAATTGGAATAGGCAAGTTATGGATGTCTAAGGCTTTAAAAAGAATAATAGTACAAGGAGGTTGATTTAATGAAGCTGTATTTCAGGTACATGTCTATTCTTTTAAAGAGTCAAATGGAATATAGAGTCTCCTTTATTTTACTTTCTATCGGACAGTTTTTTGTGCCTTTTTTGATTTTTGTATCTATATTTTTACTCTTTGAAAGATTCCCTAACATAGGTGGTTGGTCTCTTTATGAAGTCGCTTTATGTTATAGTGTTATACATATTTCTTTTTCGCTAAGCGAATGTTTTGCAAGAGGATTTGACTCTTTTTCATCTATTATTATAAATGGTGATTTTGATAGGATTTTAGTCAGACCTCAAAGCACAATACTCCAAGTACTTGGTTCAAAGTTTGAATTCACAAGAATAGGAAGGCTTTCGCAAAGTATTATTGTATTAATATATTCAATATCTAACCTCACCATAGCTTGGGATATATACAAAATAATAACCTTAATACTTATGATTATAAGTGGCATCTTCATATTTACAGGTATATACATGCTAGGTGCTGCATTATGCTTTTGGACTACTGAGGGTTTAGAAGTAATAAATATATTTACAGACGGTGGTAGAGAAATGTCTCAATATCCTTTAAATATTTATAAGGAATGGGTTAGAAAATTTTTTACCTTTGTTATTCCTTTTGGAACAGTAAACTATTTACCACTTATGTTTATATTAGATAAAATAAAGGGAAACAGCTTTAAATATATGCTTACCCCTTTATATGGAATAATATTTATTATTCCTTGCGTAATGATATGGAATATAGGAGTAAAGCATTACAAATCTACAGGTTCTTGATGAACATTACCTTATCTTTGAAATATTTGTACTAAAGGAGCTGTCTCAAATTCCTAGACAACTCCTTTTATAAATTATTAATAAGTTGCTATTTTGTATTAATTATTGCTGTATCCGTTTCACTATCAAAGCTTACTTCACACCCAAAAGCTTCCATGACAGCTCTTATTGGTAAATATGTTCTTTCATTTTTTATTACAGCATTAGTATCATTTTCTATCTTTTCTCCGTTTTTTAATATATATTTTTTATTTATTGGAACTTCAACTGTTATATCATCTTTTATTGCTACCGCTGTTAGTAAGTCATTATCCCACTTTACTGTCGCTTCAAATTTTTCTAACGTTGCTCTAAATGGTACTTGCATGCGGTTATTTTCATCTATGAATGGATGACCAAGCTCATCATTAAATCTAACATATTCATCATCAATTTTTATTTGTGCATACATTTTAAATTCTTTGAATGTTCCTTTAGTTAAATTAACTACTCCGTTTACATTATCACTTATATAATAAATTTCATCATCTCTACTTAAATAATAGTTATGATACTCATTTGTATATTTTTCATTTATTATTGAAATATCTTCTTTTCTTTTTATTATTTTTTTATCTGCATTTACATTATAGAATCCATTTATTTTTTTGTCACTTTCCTTACCTTTTTGGGTTACAAAGAACACAAATAAATCATTATTTATTCCTACTTCTTCTTGTAACATAACCCACTCATCTTCTACATTTTCAATTAAGTCATGTGCAATATATTTATCAGTATCTACATAATATATCTTGCTATTGTGCATCATAGGATGTATCTCCTTATACCCTACCATCAATATTCCATTATTATTTGTTAATATTTTGTCTAGGTCAAAATCTTTTTCTATACTTATTCCTTGAATGTTATCTTCATTAACTATAACGTAGTCTGAATAAGAAGGAGTATATGGCGCTGATATAGCTAAACAAGTCTTAGTTTTTACAATATACAGAATTCTTTTATCATCTAATATATATTTATATAAATAATTAATTATTGGTTTTCTTTCAACATCAGTATGCTCCTTGTAAAATTGATTATCTTCATCTATGTATTTTTTTATATCTAAAAGCTTTAAACCATTGTAATAAAGAATATTGTCTTTAATTTCAATATACTGACTATCTATTTCTTCTCCTTCTATTTCAAAACATTTTTCTTTATTTTTTAATAATTCTATTTCGTTCTGTTCTTTTTCAGTTAGTATTTCAAATTCTCCTGAAAAATCCTTCTTTAATCGTGCCATTTGCTTGCCTATTTCAAAATAAACATAATTTTCATCATCATAGCATATGTTGTTAATATTTATTTGGTCTTCTTTTTTGTTACATCCTTCACCATATATAACTGATGTTGACACAACAAAACATAATGTAATAACTAAAAAACTAATTAATGTTTTATTTAACCTTTTCATGAATTAACCTCCATAAGATTGTGATTTTATATAAATATGATATTATTTTTTCAATAATATTTTACATCACGGTATATATATTGTAAACTTTAAAACAACCTAGTTTAAAACCAGTTAATATATTCTATATCACATTTTTTAACACTTTCTGATTAATATTGTTTTTTGTCCTAATAACAATTGACAGATTCACAATAAAAGTATAACATGTAAAAGGTTACACTTTTATTAGAATAATAATTAATAAAATAATTTAGATAAAGGAAGATAAAAATGTCAGAAGAAAATCTTAGCTTTATACAAGAGGTTAAAAGAAGAAGAACCTTTGCAATTATTTCTCATCCGGATGCTGGTAAAACAACTTTGACTGAAAAACTACTATTATATGGAGGCGCTATTAGATCAGCAGGATCGGTTAAATCAAGGAGAGCTAATAAACATGCTGTATCAGACTGGATGGAAATCGAGAAAAAAAGAGGGATTTCTGTAACCTCTAGTGTACTTCAATTCAATTATAATGATTTTTGTATTAACATTCTTGATACACCAGGACATCAGGATTTTAGTGAAGATACCTATAGAACTCTTATGGCTGCAGATAGTGCTGTAATGGTAATCGATTGTGCTAAAGGTGTTGAAGATCAAACAAAAAAACTATTTCAAGTTTGTAAAATGAGAGGTATTCCTATTTTTACTTTCATCAATAAAATGGATCGCCGCGGTAAAGATCCTTTTGAGCTAATGGAAGAAATTGAAAAAGTGCTTGGGATTCGTTCTTATCCTATGAACTGGCCAATACGTTCGGATAGTAATTTTAAAGGCGTTTTCAATCGTCAAAAAAACCAAATTGAACTTTTTAATGATGGTAACCATGGTCAGTCTATTGCAGAAGTAGTCACTGGAGATATCAATGATGAAAAATTCAATGAACTACTAGGTGAGCATCTTCATCAAAAATTACAAAATGACATTGAACTACTGGATATTGCAGGAGATGACTATGACCTTGAGCAAATATTAAATGGTGAACTCACACCTATGTTCTTCGGTAGTGCTCTTACTAACTTTGGAGTTGAACCATTTCTAAAATCTTTCTTAGAAATTACAACACCTCCAAAACCTCGTAAAAGTAATTTAGGAGATATTAATCCTGAGTCTGAAAATTTTTCTGGCTTTATTTTCAAAATACAAGCAAATATGAATCCTGCGCATAGAGATAGAATTGCATTTCTAAGAATTTGCTCAGGTAAATTTGAAAAAGGAATGCTTGTAAACCATGTGCAAAAAAATAAAAAAGTAAGACTCGCCCAGCCTCAGCAATTTTTAGCTCAAGATAGAGCTATAGTTGATGTTGCTTACCCTGGTGATATTATTGGAATTCATGATCCAGGAATATTTAACATTGGCGATACATTATGTGAAGATCAATCAAAACTACAATATGGAGGTATACCACAATTTGCTCCGGAGCATTTCGCTAAAATATACACTAAAAATTCTCTTAAAAGAAAGCAATTTTTAAAAGGTATTACTCAATTAGCAGAAGAAGGAACTATACAAGTATATAAAAGACCTCATATTGGTATGGAAGAGTTAATCGTTGGCGTAGTTGGTGTTCTTCAATTTGAAGTACTAGAATACCGTCTCAAAAATGAATATGGCGCTGATATAATTAGAGAAAATCTTCCTTATCGTTATATTCGTTGGGTTGAAATGCCTGATTTTAATCCAGATACTTTTTCTCTTCCTATGGATACAATGCTAGTTGAAAATAAAGATAAAGAACCTGTTTTATTATTTCAAAATGAATGGTCAATAAAACATGTAGAAGAACGAAATGAAAATGTAATATTAAGAGAAACTTCTTTAAAATAAACAATAACGTCTATGTACAAAACTTTGTTCATAGACGTTATTATTTTTAACTCTATATAAAACTTCTTAATTTATTTCTATAAAAACCACTTTGAGGTAATCCCCCTCTTTATATTGCTTTATCGTCTTAAAATCAGTTGGCAATGAAAACTTCTCTACAATTTTATACCTTTTGCTTGTTTCCTTGAAAGCATCATTTATAAATTTTAAAAATTTATCCATATTGAATGAACTACAATTTGTAGATGCCACAATTGTTCCTTTTTCTTTTGTTATGGCTATTGCCTGTTTTAATAAATCTTTATAATCTTTTGATGCACTGAAAGTATATTTTTTTGATTTTGCAAAGCTTGGTGGATCTAGAATAACCATATCAAATTTCAACTGTTTTTTAGCAGCATATTTAAAATAGTTAAAAATATCCTCTACTATTATATCATGTTTGTAGTAATCTATATCATTTATACTAAACTGCTCTATTGTCTTCTCCTTACTTCTATTCGCAAGGTCAACACTTGTTGTTTTCTTTGCACCACCCATCGCACAAAAAACTGAAAATGCACCTGTATATGAAAAAGTATTTAATACTGTTTTGCCTTTTGCATAGTTTTCTTTTATTGTTTTTCTTACTTCTCTTTGATCTAAGAAAAAACCAACCATTGCTCCTTCATTAAGGCAAACTGCAAAATCAACTCCATTTTCTTTTACGATTATAGGAAATTCTCCTCTTTTTCCACATATAAAATCATCATCATCTATATATTTGCCACCCGTTTTAAATCTTTTTTTCTGATATATTCCTTTAAACTCTGTCAATTCATTTAATGCTTTAACAACCTGATTCTTATATCTATAAATACCTTCACTGTACCAATTTATCAAATAATACCCATCATAATAATCTATTGTCAATCCACCTATACCATCACCTTCACCATTGAATACTCTAAAGGCTGTAGTATTATTGTCATTGTACATTTTTTTTCTAAAGCTTATTGCTTTTGCTATTTTGTCTCTAAAATAATTGTAATCTATTTTTTTATTTTCTTTTAAAGTTAATATCCAGCCTATACCTTTATTTTGTTTTCCGTAATAGGCTTTTGCAACAAACTTATTATTATGATCAACAAGTTTTAAAACATCACCTTCATTTTTAAGTTTGTTTTTATTGATAATAGCATCTTTCTCTATCAATGGATATCCATTTAGTATTTTACTAATAAATTTTTTATTCAATCTGACAATTACTTCATTCATACAATACCACCCTAATATGTGTAGTTAATTTATTCTTATTGTAACCCTTTCTAAACATAACTACAATATTATATCATCATTTGTTAATAATACTAAAGTTTTTTATTTATCAATTTCTTCGTGTTTGACTTTCCAATACTTTTTGCCATCATTTGTACGTGCTAACAGCTGATAGTCAATCATCCCTCTTCTAATCATAAGATAATCACCAAATGAGTGCCACTGATTAATAATTTCATTAACTTCCTTTTCACTATAAAAACGATCACACTCAAATTTGTCTGCTATATATTCTAAAACTTTTATTTTTAAGTTATACTTTGCTGGCCAAGCCTTCACTTTCCCATCTTTGTCTAAGAAATTTTTAAATTTCGCCATTTCTCACACCTCCTTTATTTGTTTAATCCAATAACTTCTACAATCATTGGTTCTTTCTAAAAAACCATATTCTATAAGGTATCTTCTAATAGTAGCAATATCTTTTGGATAAATGGATTTTAAAATCTCATTTATCTCTTTTTCAGTATATTTTTTTGATTTTTCAAACTTACTTGTAATCATCTTAAGCACAGTTATTTTCCTTTTTTCTTTTGCCGGAAAAGCTTTTAATTTCAGGTTCTCACCAGCTTCAAAATAAGTTCTTAATATCTTCTCCTCTTCTTCATTAGTGATAATATATCTTTCATCTACCATAGTAGCTCCACTATGAGGTTTTACTAATTCTTTTTTATGTTCAAGCTTAGAAAATGCTTCTACAGATTCATAGATTGCAAGATACAACTTCGCTTGTTTAGCTTTTTCTCTAAATTTAAATCTCTGATGTCTCACAGTTGCAGGAGATGTATTATTTTTGTTTGCTATTTCTTTATCTGATAATCCATTTGCTATATCTGTTAGTAAACTCTTCTGATTCTCAGTTAAGCCAGTAAATTTTTTATCAAATGTTAACAAATTATCTAGTACACTATTATGCTCAAGTTTTATATGTTCTTTAACTGCTCGAAATGCTTCGTACAATTTGCCTCCTATATCGTAAATCCTTCCGACTTCAAAAATTTCATTGCAAAGTAGACATACATAAACACCTTTTTCATAGTTAAATATATATCCATCTTTTATTTCTTCTAACTTCGCATCCATAATTCTATAGTTATTCATAACTTATCCCCATTTTGTTTATTTTATTTATAAACATTATATATTATTGTTTATATTATTTCAAGTATAGTATAATCATTTTGATGATTTGTTTATTTATAATTTCATTAATACATAAAATTTAATATTTTTTATACTTTTAGAAATTCCAGCTTGTTTTTCAGTAGTATATAATATTTCTACATTAAAAAAGAACCTTTGCATTAGGTTCTGTTGTATATTTTCCTATGATATTGATGAATAATATATATTGTTTATTTTCTTTTTTCAATTAAATAAACATACGCATAAGCACTAATATTTATAATAATAATAAGTACCAATGCTTTTACTCTATAAACCTTTGCTATAGTATTAACAAATATTAATAATAATGCCGATATTTTAGTTATAGCTACAATTAGTTTATGTTTCATTATTTTTTTTGACAAAGCAATCATCCCCTCTATTGTTGCATTTTATACAAAACAATGAATATACACTAAATAATACCATATAACTAATAAAAATTGAAGCTAGAATAGTACCAATTTCCAAATATATTTCATTCAAACTTTGTAGTAGCTAGCTGTCCAAATAAAAAAGAATTTTTTGAAACATTAAACAATATTAGAAAGCTTACTCTAATTTTAAATTTACATCATTACTTTTTGATTGAAAATATATATAATAAATAGTAACATTAATACTCCATATATCAAATATATTATATTAAATTTCTTATCAATTTCTCTTTTCATTTTCTTATACTCTTGTCTGCTAAGTTTTTTTCTCTTTGGAAGTAGTGGTATTACTAAGCCTAATAAGATTACATTAATCAATATAGCTAACTCATCAAATCTGATGTATCCAATTTCATTATTAAAGAATTCAAATTCAAACAACATGCTAATTGTCGCAAGTACACTTATTATTATAGAAATATACAGTAAGGTGTTAGCAATTTTCTCATTTTTAATTTTTATCACAAATTCTATTTCTCTTAATCTTATAAAATATAATATTATAGTTAATGCACCTAAGCCTTCTACTGCATAAAAAATAGCATTAATACTTATCTCCGTCTGTCCAATCATTAACATAAAAAACCCGTATCCAAGTAGAAAAATAATTGTTACTAAAGCAGAAATTTTCAATGCGCTATTAAATGCATATTGCTCTAATTCATCTTTATCCATAAGTAATAGTATGAAAAAAACTGCACTAATTATTGCAGCTAAAATAGGCTGCATCCCTAATAACTTTACTCCTAAATCATTCATTATTCAGTCTCCTCCAATATTTCAAAAATTTCATCAACTGTCTTATTAAAGTATTTTGCTATAGAAAAAGCAAGTTTAAGCGAAGGATTAAATGTACCTCTTTCAATTTCGAGTATTGTTGATCTATTTACCCCTAAATCTATAGCTAAATCTTCTTGAGTTAAATTTCTTTCAGCTCTAAGAACTTTTATTTTTGTATTAAATAACTTTTTTCGCTTTGCCATAATTCACCTCCACTTCTTATTATAACACAATGTTGTATATAGTCAACATTTTATTGTTTATAGTTAACATATTGTTGACTATATAATACTAGCTAATATAGCATATCTTATGATACACCAAATAGATATCTTTGATTATTCAAAAAACCAAAATGAGCTATATTAAATATTTTATATAGCTCATTTTACTGTATATTATTATTCTAAGTATTATCTTTTTTATTTATTACATTGACAGCAACCGTGTGAACACTCCCATAATTTATCTGATACTGGTTCCCAATTTTTAGCTGCATCTAAGCATTTTGCACTCAAATCCCTTACATCCTCAGGATTTATTATATCTGTTGAATGTGCATTTGACTTTTCAACCATGTCTGCTAATCTTCCCGGATTGTCAAGTAACGGACATGGGCTAAGATGATTGTTATTAAATGGTTGATTTTGTTTATACTGCATAAATAGAGGAGATTTCAATGCCTCTAATAAAGTGTTTTCTTTGATATTTATATTTGAATAATGTATAAATGCACAAGGCTCTACGTCACCATTTGCATTTATATGTAAATATCTACGACCTCCAGCAATGCATCCTTCCACATATTCGCCATCATTCCAAAAATCAAGAGTAAACAATGATTTTGTTTTTCGGAAATTTCTAACTTGATAATACATAAATTCACGCTGCTCTGCTGTTGCTAAAAGTTCAGGTACAGCATCACAACCAACGGGCATATATGTGAATATCCAACCAAATTTACAACCTTTCTCGATCATTTTATCAAAGTATTCTTCACTCCCAATTACTTCTGCATTCTTACTATGATAGCAAGTAGAGAATCCAAATGGAAGTTTCTTTTCTCTAAGTGTATCCATTGCTTTGATAACAGCCTTATATGTACCTTGTCCACGTCTCATATCAGTTTCTTCTTCAAAACCCTCTACACTCATAGCAGGAATAAAGTTTTTGACTCTAAGCATTTCGTCTGCAAATTTTTCATCAATCAATGTTGCATTTGTAAAGGCAAGGAATATACAATCATTATGTTTTTCGCAAAGCTCTATTATATCTTTTTTTCGTACAAGAGGCTCACCGCCAGAGTAAATATACATATATGTACCAAGCTCTTTGCCCTGCTTAATTATACTATCAAGCGTATCAAAATCCATTGAAAGCTTATTTCCGTATTCTGCTGCCCAACATCCTGTACAATGAAGATTACATGCAGATGTTGGATCCATCAAAATAGCCCATGGTACATTGCAGCCATGTTCTTTTCTTGATTTATTCTGACGTTTAACTCCTAATATTGATGCATTTATTATAAAATTTTCAAAGATTTTTTTTCTTACCCCGTCATCAATGTCGATATAAAGGCTTTTTATAAGCTTGTACCAATTATTTTGCTGCTCAATAGCCATTCTTGTACTATTATATGCAGATTCATAATATCCGTCTTTGTCGAATTTTTCCAACCAATTAAGTAATTTAGGTATATTCTTGTCTGGATCAGAGTCAAGATATGAAATTGCTTTTTTAAGACCAAATTCTTGCACTTTTTCGCTTAGATTTTTCATATTAATTCCCTCCAAATATTATAATTTTGTCACTGACTATTTCGTGAATAAAAGTCAGTTAGTTGGTAAAAAAAAACTTTATGTCTAATTTTTTAATTAAATTTTTTTATATCTTAACCTGTCAGCGAACCTATCTTTAAATTAAGACCTTGCTCGACAAGTTTTAATATCATTTCTCTGCTTACAGTCATTCTATAAGCCACTTCACATATTCCAGACAATATCATCAAGAACATTTCATTTGGATATTGAAGGTTTATTATTCCTTCTTTGGTGCCTATCTCCATAAGTTGCTTTACAACCCGCTTATTTAATTCCCTTATATCATCTTCAATATGCCTATATATCTTAGCATTTGACAGCAAGTCTATTTCTTGTATTATCTGTGGTCCAACTTGCCCAATAGATTCAAAATACAAATCAACGTAATCAGTAAGTTTTTGATAAAAATTTCTTTTTTTATTGTTTACAATTGCATCCATTTTACATTCCATCTCAGTAAAGACTTGGTCTATAACTGCATTTATAACATAATCCTTTGACTTGAAGTAGTAATAAAATAATCCCTGTGCTACACCTATTTTTTTAACAATCATACTTACTTTTGTTTTTTCAATTCCATTTTCAGCAAATAGCTCTCTAGCAGTTGTAATAATTTCTGCTTTCCTTTCTTGAGGTGTTTTTATTATTCTCGTCAACAGCACCACCTTATCAAAAAAAATTATATTTATTAAAGTTTAATATTTATTATTATTATAATGACTGACTAAGATTTTGTCAATAGTCAACATATTTATCTATTATACCTTATAAATACAATTTTTAATGATAAAATCATCAGCATTTATAAGAGTTATATCCATCCGACTTCATATTTTACATTATATATATCAGTTTTTTTCATTAGTTAGCCCTGAACTTTCTGTTTACATAACAATTTTTTTTAAAATTATTTAATAGCAAAAAGAATATAAGGTACACTCAACTCTATCAATTTCTCTTTAGCATTAGCTGTTTATTATATTTGACTTTTATAACAACAGAAGTAATTACGTAGTAATTGCATGGTTTCTTTGCTGTTGAAAAAATTTTTGAAACACCATTGATTAATCAATCTTAATATTTTTTTATCTATAACTAACATCTTAAAAAAGAGGTGCTTTACTTCATTTTGATGATTTTTTTAGTCATTATTTTGGTAGCAGCCCTGTGAACATTCCCATAATTTAGTTGCTACTGGTGCCCATTTATTAGCTGCATTAAGACATTTTGCACTTAAATCTCTAACATTCTCAGGATTCAATATCTCTGTTGATTGTGCATTAGATTTTTCAACCATATCGGCTAATATTCCCGGATTGTCAAGTAACGGACATGGAATAAGATGATTATCATTAAATGGCTGATTTTGTTTGTACTGCATAAATAGAGGAGATCTTAATGCATCTAGTAAAGTACATTCTTTGATGTTTGAGTTTGAATAATGTATAAATGCACAAGGCTCAACATCACCATTAGCATTAATATGCAAATATATACGACCACCAGCAATACATCCATCTATATAATCGCCATCGTTCCAAAAATCAAGAGTAAATAGTGGTTTTGTTTTACGGAATCCTCTAACTTGATGATACATATATTCACGCTGCTCTGCAGTTGCTATAAGTTCATGCACAGCATCACATCCAACAGGCATATATGTAAATATCCACCCAAATTTACAACCTTGTGCAATCATTTTATCAAAATATTCTTCACTCCCAATTACTTCTGCATTCTTACTATGATAACAAGTAGAGAAACCAAATAGAAGCTTATTTTTTTTAAGTATCTCCATGGCCTTGATAACAGCCTTATATGTACCTTTTCCACGACGCATATCGGTTTCTTCTTCAAACCCCTCAACACTTATAGCAGGAACAAAATTTTTGACTCTAAGCATTTCATCTGCAAACTTTTGGTCAATTAATGTCGCATTTGTAAAAGCAAGGAATATACAATCATTATGCTTTTCACAAAGCTTTATTATATCTTTTTTTCGTATAAGAGGTTCGCCACCAGAATAAATATACATATATGTGCCAAGCTCTTTACCTTGTTTAATTATACTATCAAGAGTATCAAAATCCATCGAGAGTTTATCTCCATATTCTGCTGACCAACACCCTGTACAATGAAGATTACATGCAGATGTTGGATCCATTAAAATAGCCCATGGTACATTGCAATCATATTCTTTTCTTGATTTATTCTGACGTTTAACTCCTAAAATTGATGCATTTATTATAAAATTTTCAAATATTTTTTCCCTTACACCGTCGTCAATGTCGGTATATAAGCTTTTTATAAGCTTGTACCAATTATTATGTTCAGAGATTGCCTTTCTTGTACTATTATATGCAGTTTTATAATAACCATCTTTATCAAATTTTTCTAACCAATTTAGCAATTTTGGTATATTTTGATCTGGATCAGAGTTAAGATATGAAATTGCTTTTTTAAGACCAAATTCCTGCATTTTTTCACTTAAATTTTTCATATTAATTCCCTCCAAATATTATTATATTGTTACGTACTAGATTGTTAAGTTAATTGACAGATAATTTTTCCATCTAATCTTTATATTGGTTTCTATTAATATTTTAATCTGTCATCGAACCTATTTTTTAATTAAGCTTTTCAACAATTTTTAATACTATTTCTATGATCATATCCATACTACCTACGACTTCACATGTTTCAGACACTATCATCATAATCATCTCATTAAGATAATAAAAAATAATATTTATATTTATTAAAGTTTAAATATTCATTATCATAAATTATTGATAACTCATTTAAATTTATACTGTTTCTATTTTTTATGCTTCTAATACCAATACATGATGATATCTCCACATTTTAAGAATATCAGTTTGATTTATTTTTTATTAATTCCTTTTTTATATATATGTGACTTTTCCATCATTTATTCTGTTGTCTTTAAATAATTTTTAAAATTGCAATAATAACAAATGCCAGCATAGCCTCCATCTGCTTCATCCATAAGCCCCTTTTATACTTTACTACACCTGTAAAAGCACCTTCAACATGTCCAAAATGTACAGATGAAAGAAGTTCAGGATTGTCTGCATAGTCAGCACAATTTAACTCCACAAATTGTGTATCCTCCTTTATCACATTTTGACTTACTGCATACTGGTATATAAGTTCTTTTCCCAACACCACTACTACCGTTTATAATAACGGGCAGGCAATCATGAATGTAAACAACAGCCGATTTACACTGTTCTACCTGTATTCTTAGACTACCATTAGAACCAATAAAGGAATTAAAAACATTATCTTTACCTTTTTATTTCTGAACAGTTATTTCTTGACCTAATAAACAATACCTTACAGGTCTAGTTTTTGTTTTTGATATTCTTACTTCAGTAAATAATATATTTAAATAGTGACTTATCAAACTTCATTTTACATTTAAAAAGCTTTCTAATTCATTCGCTGTTACTCCCTCATCATATCCAAAATTATTAGCTATTTTTTTACTGTGCATAAACCTTATCCTTGCTCTTCATAAATTATACCTCAAGCAATATAAAATCAAACATCTTAATTTCGTGCAAAATGTTATACTATCACACTCATTTATTTAATTATATAAAAAAATCCTATATGGTAGACTTTTTTAAAATATCGTCTACTCTATAGGATACATTACATTTTTAATAATGATTTTTTTATAATGCTACTATAACTAACATTTTTAATTAATTAAGCTTATTGTAATCTAATATATAATGGAAAAAATAGATTGAAAATAATATAAAAGAAGTTGTTTAATTATACGTTTCTTCTAAAATTCTTAATAATATCTCGTAAAATTTATCTGTTTCTTCATACTCTGGAAAATGTGCTGAATTTTCAAACCAGATGCTTTCTTTTTTAGGTGCTTTTAATTGTCTAGCGTATTTTTCAACAATTATTGAAGGCGTTGTATAATCATATCTACCCATACAAAAATATACAGGTGCTTTTACTTCTTTTATACTATTGAAAAAATTAATATTCTTTTCAATAAGATCAGTAAATAAATATTTAACGCTAAATTCACTACCATCCATAATTGTTTTAAATTCTTTATCAGTACAGTTTTTTATTAAATCTTCATAAATATCACTATTTCTTTCAACATAACCAAATTCATTTAGCCATTTTCTCTGTATTGATATATCGGTTAAACAATTTTTATAAGGTGGATGTCCTATTTTTTCTAATTCTTTAATCGCTAAAATATGATTTTGTTTTTTTGCCTCATCAAGTAAAAACTCATAAGATATTTTTTCGCCTTCTTGAGAATTAACTATCTGTCCTATTCCAATATAAGCATAAAATTTTTCTGGATAATTATTAATAGTTATCAATCCAAATACACTCGCAAATGACTGCCCTACTAAATACAGTTTATTTTTATTGAATTTTTTTAAAAGATAGTTAACTACCTCAATAGTATCTGAAGCTAACTGTTCTAAATTCATTGAATCTTTAGGAATGTTTTCATTATATGATTTTCCTGCTCCTCTTTGGTCCCAGTTTGCAACAATAAAATTTTTTTCTATCTTGGATTGAAATTCAGATATATTTGGGCTATAAGGAATCCCAGGTCCTCCATGTAAAAAAAGAATTATTGGATTGTTTTTATCATTCCCACGTACAAGTATATATTGATCTACACCACCTATCGTAACTATTTCTGACTCATTTACAAAGCATTTATTTGTTTTCTCTAAAAAAGTTTTACTCACCACTATGTTTCCTCCTTATTATATTTTTGTTCTATATATTATCATAATTCAGATTCTGCTAAATGTAAGTTTAATTGTATTTAACTTTATAGATTTATAGTATACTATTTTATTTTATATGTCAATGTTTGTTTAATATAATTTAACTTTTTACTATTCCTTCACCTTGTAAGTTAAATATGTTTATACTATAATAGAATCGTAACCCATAATTCGTGTTAATTTAGGAGGTTTTGCAATTGTCTAAATCTATAGGTGAAAAAATTAAAGAATTAAGAAAAGAGCTTAAAATTACACAATCTAAATTAGCCGGAAATGATATGACTAAAAGTATGTTAAGTCAAATTGAAAATAACCTTGCAACTCCTTCAATGAAAAATCTTAAAATTATAGCTAGAAAATTAAATAAGCCAGTATCCTATTTTATAGAAGATGATTCTTTATCTAAAAATAAATTACCTTTACATGAAATTCAAAATAAGGTAAAAGAAATTAACACATTAATTGATACTTATCAATACGAAAAGGCAAGGAAAGAATTACATGGTTTATTATCCAAATATAATTTTAGTGAAAATAATAAATTGCACGGTGATATTCTGTATAAGCTTGGAGAATGTCTAGGATATTTAAATTTATATGATGCTAGTGAAACACAACTTGACAAAGCTATTAGTATATATAAAAAAAGCCAACTATATTCAGATGCTGCAATGGCATATGTAGAAAAGATGGCTAGATATATGAATGATTTTAACTATAAACCATGCTTAAACATTATAGATCAGGCAACTGATATATATAGCTTATCAATAAATAAAGACTATTTTTTTGAAATAGATTTAATGTACATAAAAGCATTAGTATATTCAGGATTAGGAGATTTTCATAAAGCTCTTTTAATTCTTAAGAAAGCTATTTCATTTTCTAATAAAAAAAATATTTACTATAACTCTGACTTGCTATATCAAATAACAGCTTCTCTAAATCTTATTTTAAAAAATTATGATGAATTTTTATATAATATAAAAAAAGCAGAACAATTTGCAATTTTTACCGAAAATAAATTTTCATTGTCTATCATTTATTTAAATTATGCAGAATACCACAACCTTATTAATAATCCTAAAAAAGCACTTGAATATTTAAACAATATAAAATATAGTATTTCAAAAAAAGATTTTAATATATTTTACACTATGGAAAAAGCCAAAGCATTATATCTGTTAGAGGATTATGAAACAGCTCTGACATTATTTAAAAATATAGATTTTAATAATGTAAATGTAAAGTTTAATAAACACGATTATCTTTTTATGTGGTCTGCTAAAATATATCATGGTCTTACGCTAATGAAATTAGAAAAATATAACGAAGCTTTAAAGCAAATGATTATTGGTATTGAAAAACTAGAAGTTTGCCAAGATTCTATATATCATGTTTTTGCTTACAAAAGCGTAAGCCAGTTATATTCTATATTTCAAGATTTTGAAACAGCATTTAAATATTTAAAAATGGCAAACGACATGGAAGAATCTCTTAATGAACGGCCCTTTAAATAGAATCACCTAATCAATAAGATTCACCCATGCATTCTTCCTAATATGTATCCTACCATATTCAAATGTAAATCTACTACATTTTTAATACTAACTCTTTTAAAACAATTCCAATGGTTAATCTTTATTCATTAATTTTATTGGTTTATTAAACTAAGAATTTTAGGGGATTCAAAAGTTTTACCCTAAGGAATGGAAGTATATAGAGGAAAAAAATTTTTAAATAACACTTATTTGAAACTAATAAAGTGGGATTAAAGCAGGGAAATAAGAAAAGATATTTATCCTAGAGTGTCAGTCTTGTATTAAATAAAGTTACTAATAGCTTTTTAGATCACGAGTTTTTAAATGAAAACAATTTAATTATAAGTCAAGTAATAGAAGAATGAAAAAATAAGCTATAAATTGCAATATTAAATGTCGCATTGAATTTGTTAAGTTATACCATGTATAATTTTGTAAATAGTATGTGATGATACTATCATACATTAATGCTAACTTTCTCGTAATTGCTATTTATTTGGTATATATGGCTTTGTCAAGGACTTTGCCACCAGGCGGTGGTGCGTAGCATCCTTTACAAAGTTATAT